>WJOQ01000083.1 GCA_009618505.1 Clostridia bacterium
CTGGAGGAAAATATTGATTTGGTAGCAGAAGCTCTAAAATAAGGAAGTATCCCAAGAACCGTCGTTGGGGTTCTTCTCTTTCTTGAGACGTGAAATTAGCACTTTGGAGAAGGAGCTAGAGATATAGAAAGAAAAGGGGTGACAGATAAAGATGTAGTAGTAGGTATCAGTGCTTGCAGGAGAACTCCCTATGTACTTGGTGCTTTGAAAAAGGCGAGAAGTATAGGGGCACGAACTGTCTTTTTAATCTGCAATCCGCGTTCCCAGGTGAATATAGATATTGATGTGGCTATCTGTCCCACAGTGGGACCCGAGATAATTATGGGCTCTACCAGGATGAAAGCTGCTACAGCGGAGAAGATGATTCTTAATATGCTTACTACCACTGCAATGATTAGATTGGGAAAAGTTTATGGAAACATGATGGTTGATCTCCGGGCCACCAGTCAAAAATTAGTGGAAAGGTCGAAAAGAGTGATTATGATGGCAACCAGAATTAATTACGATGCTGCTGAGAAGGCCTTGAAAAAAGCTGGTGGAAGTGTTAAAATAGCTATAGTGATGATAAAAGCAAATGTGGATTACAATCAAGCTCTCCATCTTTTGACTTGACTTAGGCAATCGTTCAGCAGAAAAAGTACGGGACGGCCCTATTGTATTGGACGGGATTAAATCATATATAAAGGAGAAGGACGATATGCGTTACGGTTATTTCGATGATGAAAACAGAGAATATGTCATTGAGCGTCCTGACGTGCCAGTATCATGGACAAACTATCTTGGCGTGAAAGATATGTGTACTGTTATATCGCATAATGCAGGGGGATACTCGTTTTATAGATCGGCTGAGCATAGCAGGATTACACGCTTTCGTCCTAATGGTGTGCCTCTGGATAGGCCAGGGCATTATGTTTATTTACGGGATGATAAAACAGGGCAATATTGGACGATTTCATGGCAACCGGTTGGCAAGGACCTGAAAAAAGCAAAATATCAATGTCGGCATGGTCTTTCATACTCCAGGTTTATATCTGATTATCTTGGTGTTCAGGCAGAGCAACTATTGTTCATTCCGGTGAGTGATGATGTGGAGCTCTGGGATGTAAAAGTCAAAAATACAACCGACAAGGACCGTAAAATAAGCATTTTCTCTTATGTGGAGTTCTCATTTCAATACATTGAGATTGACAACCAGAATCTCCAGATGAGCCTTTATGCCAGCGGCTCCTCCTACAAAAATGGCATCATCGAATTTGACTTTTTCTATGAACCATGGACCTATCATTTCTTAGCTTCAAGTTTTCATCCAGACAGCTACGATTGTGTACGCAGCCTTTTTCTTGGAAACTACCGAACTGAAACGAACCCCATTGCCGTTGAGCAGGGTGAATGCCATAACAGTTCTGAGTTAGGTGGGAATCATTGCGGTTCTTTACACAAACGCTTGACCCTTAAACCCGGTCAAGAGATTCGGGTGATCTTTATGCTGGGTGTGGGGTCGCGAGAAAAAAAAGGTATTCCCATAAAGGAAAAATATTCAGATCCGAATGCTGTAGATAAGGCCTTTGAAGAGCTCAAGGAATACTGGCAGAAAAAGACCTCTATATTCCAGTGTAAGACCCCCCATCAGGGTATGAATACCATGATCAATACATGGACGCTCTACCAGTCTGAGACGTGCGTGCTCTGGTTACGGTTTGCCTCATTTATCGAAGTCGGTGGACGCACGGGCCTCGGGTATCGCGATACATCTCAGGATGTCATGAGTGTTGTTCATACCAATCCCGAGAAATGCAAGCAGCGCATTCTTGAACTTCTACATGGTCAGACGAGTATGGGATACGGGCTGCATCTTTTTGATCCTGAAGTCTTTAAACCAAAGAAGGTTCCAGAAGGAAAATTTCCCACTGTTGTACCGACTCCAAAGCCGGAAGATATCATCCATAGTCTTGAAGATGTCTGTGCCGATGATGCGCTCTGGCTGGTGCCCACGATCTGTGAATTTGTTAAAGAAACGGGTGATCTCGCCTTCTTGGACGAAGTGGTGCCCTATGCTGATAAGGGAGAAGACACAGTTTATGAACATTTAAAGAAGATTCTGGATTTCTCTGCCAAATATGTAGGACCAAGAGGGATTTGTCAAGGATTGAGAGCGGATTGGAACGATTGCTTGAACCTAGGCGGCGGTGAAAGTTCTATGGTTTCTTTCCTGCATCACTGGGCTTTGCAAATCTTTATTGAAGCCGCTGAATACCTTGGCCATGATGAAGATGTCCAAAAATACAAAGCCATAGCCGAGAAAGTCAAAAAGGCCTGTGAGGAGGTGCTCTGGGACGGCAAATGGTACCTCCGAGGATTTACGAGCAAGGGCACAAAGATCGGCACTCAGGAAAGTGAAGAAGGAAAACTCTTTTTGAATGCCCAGAGCTGGGCCGTCTATTCCGGTGTGGTTTCCGAACAACGGGGCAAAATGTGTATGGATGCAGTGAATGAACATTTGTATTCCAAGTATGGAATTCATCTCTTATGGCCTGCCTATTCAAAACCGAATGATGATATTGGATATGTAACGCGTGTTTACAAGGGTGTCAAGGAAAATGCAGCCATCTTCAGCCATCCCAACCCCTGGGCCGTGATTTCGGAGTGTATTCTAGGAAGGGGAAATCGGGCTATGAAGTTCTATGATGCGATCCTGCCCTATAATCAAAATGATATCATCGAAATTCGCCAGGCCGAACCCTACTCCTATTGTCAGTTTATTATGGGTCGGGATCACACGGCTTTTGGCCGGGCAAGACATCCCTGGCTCACAGGAACTGCTGGCTGGTTTTACACGGCGGCAACCCAATGGATCCTTGGTATCAGGCTGACCTTTAGTGGCATGGTGATCGATCCCTGTGTTCCGGATGACTGGAGGGAATTTAAGCTTCAGCGTAAATGGCGAGGAGCAACATACAAGATTACGGTGAAGAATCCAAATGGTATCGAGAAAGGTGTCAAATCGACGAGACTGAATGGAGAATCTATCGAATGTCCGATACCACCACAGGAAACCGCTTCGGTCAATGAGATTGAAGTGATTATGGGTTAGAGTAATTTCAGAAATTCTGCCAAACCTAGCTTGATTTGTCTGCTTATATTTATAGATATGTCCGATGGATAATATGGAAACTTGGTCAAATTTGAGACGGCTTTTATACTTAAAGAAAAGATATATGAGGCAATCGGAAGAATCAAAGAGAGATATCCACGTGTAGCAAGCCACTCTAAAGACGCCTTGGCGATCAAGGTGTATCCGCCTTCTAGCAAAGAGCTTACTTTTACTTATGTAGACTGGAACCCTTCGCCTCCTGACAATAATACTGGAATATGGAATAAAGTATTTATCAAATCTTCAGGTCCAGTTACATTGAGGTGTCCCCATGTAATTAGCAAACTGAAAATACCTTCGTCTGATAGAGCAGCTCTGACAGTAACCGCTGAACTTACTAACAGCTCGAGTAGCTTAATACAGGGAACACTCAAGGGGAAGATTGAATCAATCCAATTCTATCAAGATGTAAGTCTTTCTCCAGGAGAACGTAAAATGGTCACTTTTGATCCAGCCCTGTATACCCAACTCAATATCTCCAATCCCAGGGTGTGGTAGCCTTACCATATGGGGAACCCGGAGCTCTATAAAATGGATATATCCTTTGAAATGGATGATAAAGTATCCGACTCACAAACACTCACCTTTGGCATAAGGAATTTTATGTCCAAAAAGGTTGATGGCTACAGACAGTTCTATACAAATGATGAGAAAGTCCTCATTCGAGGAGGACGATATACCTGGGACATCACGATCAGATTCTCAGTTGAAGGCAGAATATTTTTCTTTCCACCGATAAAATTGAGCTTCAGATAACCC
The DNA here is from genome assembly GCA_009618505.1 of Clostridia bacterium. Next base: position 3,911 of record WJOQ01000083.1, read on the forward strand.
CAAAAGCTCACAAGCTTGTTCTCTATTAATCTTTTCCTCACGGAATGTCCTTATAACATCTTCCACAAAATCTTTGGGCAGCCTTTTATGTATCTGTTTTCTCACCGCTAAACCTCCTTATCTTTACAAGGAAGTTTATCAGCTAATTTCAAAGAACATTTTTTTTAGTTTTCCTCCAGATCCCTAAGATTTCTTCTCCAGAAACCTATTTATTCTTCCTCCAGCAGGAGTCTCATTTTAATGTTCCCGGAGTCTCATTTTAATTGTTACGTATCATATCAAGGTCAGAGAAATTGAAAGTTCCTGCAACTAAGGTTCAATAAGCATTATAGAGGGAGTCAAAATAAAATTGACTCTCTCTTTCTTTTGTGCTATAATCCTATATGTATATATTATATAGAAATATAGGATAACTCATAATGATGGATAGAAAAGCTCTCAGTGATCTTCGTCAGGAGATAGTTAACTTAAGGGAAGATCGAGAAAAATTAGAGAACTCACTTTTTAGACCAAGGAAAATGATCAGAGCCTCTTTGGTCTTTTTAGCTAACTATTGTGGTAAAAAGGATTGTCGGTGCAAAAAGGGGTTCCCTCACGGTCCATATCCTTATCTTTCCGAGAAAAGAAAGAGAAAGACCAGAATGACCTATGTAAAAAAGGGAACTCTTTATGAAATAAAAGCTGAAGCTGAGGAATATGCCAGGTTCCAACATAGATTAGCCCGCCTTAGAAAGACAAATGAGAAGATAAGATTCCTTTTAGAGAAAATACGAGATATAAATTGTCGAGAAGTAGATGAATACAGAGACAAGGATGACAGAGAGAAAAAAGGCATTTAGGAGATAGGAAAAAATGAGAGAGGCTCTTAAGGTATGGATCAGGAATGAGAGGCAAATAGAGGAAGCTATCATTAATGGGGAAGAGACCCAGGTAATAGAGAGTGATTTTGGAGCTAATGAATTTGTCATTGATTTTTTAAAAGAGATGGGTTTCTGGGATGTCATAACGGCAATGAATCCTACCACAAAAAAAGATAATGGATATCCATCAAAAGTTATCTTGGGCACTCTAATTATGAAAGAACTGCTCTCCATAGGAAAGCTATCTGGGGTTGGCAAGATTATTCAGGACGGAAAGCTCAGTGGTGATATCGGCTTCAATATTGAAAAAATTAAGAAAGCTGAAGGGAAGGATAAAGGAGTAATAGATTTAGGAACCTTGAGGAATCACTTAAAGAAGATTCCTCAAGATGAATCAGATAAAGCCTTCTATCAACATATCAAAATCTTGAGAGATAAAAGATGGATAAGAGGTCACCAGTATGTAGCTGATGCAGTAGAACTAGAGATTCCTTATGGGAAAACTTTTCAAGGAATGGGAAAGGTATGGAAGAAGAAGGAAGAGAGATATAAATACGGCTATAAACTTGAGCTCTTAATGAATGTTACCACCACAGGGAGACTACGTTTTGTAGGATGTGCCTTAGCTCCTATAAATTCTGATGAGAGGGTCCTGCTCGTCTCTATCTTTAAGAAAATAGAGAAACATTTAGGCAAGGGTAAGGTGAGAGAAATAATAGACAGTCTTACTCTGGACAGAGGTTACTGGGGAGCACACTTCTTATGGAAATTGAAATATAGATGGGGCACAGACTTTGTCACTTTAGTAAGGGATGATGATCTTGATTTTGTAGAACATGTAGAATACTACTTAAGAGGAGTAGAGCCAACCTTCAAAGAAAGATGGATAACTGTTAAAAAGAGAGGAAAGGAGGAGCAAAAGAAAATCAGGCTATGTGGTATTAATGGACTTTGCTTAAGAAGGTACTCTGAAGAAGGGAAAAAGAAGGATTTAGGCAAGGTCAATGCAGTAGTTGTCTATGATGAGTATAAGGGAAAGATGAGAAGAAGAATCTATGTTACTACCTTGGATGCTAAAGCCGACCCTTTTAAAATCTACAGGCTCTATAAGGATAGATGGACTATTGAAAATCAGGGAATACGGTATCTCTCACAAAGATGGAGCTTAAGAGATTTTGCTGGAAGGAGCCTTAATTCTATCCAGGCCAGAATCTTGACCGTCCTCACTCTCTACAATGCAGTAAAGATATTAGAGATGAAATACGAAGATAAAATGGAGAAACTTCAGGAGAAAATGAGAGAGAAAGGGGAAAGATCTTATCTTTCCGGTTGTGCTTTGATAGTCTATGGAAGAGATAAATATTACGGCATCTTCAGTGGAGTTAATTATGCTAATTTAGTAGCTGAACGGACTGCTAAAATTACTGCCAAAGCTACCACCAAAAAGAGAAATAAAGAAATCGTCCGGGAGCTAGAAAAAATGTTACTTGAGAAGGCTTCTAAAAAGAAAATAGGAGAGTTTATAAAAAAACTAAAACAAGAATAATTTTCCTATAGCTTCCTTTCAAATTCAAGGGACTGTCTCGCCCATAATGGGGTAGGCATTGCTTTTTTCCCCCAGCTTTACCCATTATAGATCATCAGCATAGATACAATCCTTTCAAATTACTCTTCCCCCTTCCGTTTCCTTACCAAAAACTTCTCCTTTGAGTCCTTTTTTCCTGAAATTCCGAAATTACCGTCTACTTTCAATTTTTCAGATCAAGGTCGGGTGTTACGTAAAAGCGATTAGTTCCTACTAATGTAAAGGCGAATAGTTCCGCTTTTTTAGATTTTTTGACTGGAAACCTAGGTTATGTCTAAGTTTGAACCTCACGTAAAAGCGAAAAGTTCCTATTTTTTAACCCAGGGAAACTCCTGAACAAATTCATCCTTGTAAAAGGCTCTGATCTTCTTCTTAGGATGAATATGCAGTTCCACCTTAGCTTTGCGAGTAATGGATCTTCTGTTCCTCGTTAAATCATAGGTGGTTCCATTGTAGCTGAAGGTATTATCTTTCTTGAGGCATCTTTTTTCTCTGAGACAGAATATATCATCAAGATTTATACCTTCAGGAAGAGAGCTAAATCTTGTTTTTCCCTCTTCAAGCGCTCTTTGAAATCTTTCGTTTGGTGTCTCACCTATTCCCTCGTGAAACCTATTGTTGTAGAAGTCAATAAACTCTTGAAATTTTTTATCAAACTCAGACAGGGAAAGGTTCTTGAATTCGTATTCTGTGCAAAACCAGGACTGAAAAAACTGGAACCATTTCTCTATCTTCCCAGTAGCTCTGGTATTTCCTAGGGAGTGGGTTAAGAGTGTAGAGCCTACTTTTAAAAGAGCATATTTTATCTGGGTTATGACCTCATCTGGGATAACTATCAGAGTTTGATACATAGAGGGTTTTCTGGGATTGAATTTGAATTTACTATCACAATCAGTATAGGCTACCTCAAAGACACCGTATTTTTCCATCACTTCTCTTAAAACGAGCATATTGCTATAGACATCATCACTTTTAAAGAAATGTCCGGCAAGGATCTTTCTGGAGTGATCATCCAGGCATACTATGCAATAGATGAGCTTCTTTCCTAGGTAGAAGAACCAGCTTCTTGAGGATGAGGTATCTAGTTGAACAAGTTCTCCTACGTTCTCCATCTCAAATCTTTTTGCTGGTCTGAATCTAACTACTGCCGGTCTATAGTCAGGAAGCTCAAGGAGAATATTTCTCACTGTTGTCCTATTAAGCTTTACCAACATTCCTCTTTCTTTGAGCTCTCTTTCGGCAACGTAGGCTATATGGGGATTGGTGAAATTAGGATGCATTTCCTTGATTCCCTTTACCTTATCCCTTATTACGGTGTCTATCTTATTCCAAGGTTCTCCTGATTTAGTATGAATTAGAGAGCTCAGGGAATAGTTTCCCTTACGATATTTTTTTAAAAGCTTCCGTATCTGTCTGTCAGATCTTAATTTTAGTTCTTTAGCTGCCTGAGATTGAGTTATTTTCTTTTTAATGACCAGACTCAGGACTTTAGCCCTATGAAGAATTTTCTCAGCGTAGACAGATCCATCTTTTTGATTTTTCCGCTTCATGATTCTCCTCCTTGAAGTTTTCAATCATTATACTTCAAGGAGAATCAAAAGCGGAACTATTACCTTTTACAAAAAGCGGAATTTTTCGCTTTTACGTAACACAGGCTTGACAAATATAATATCTGTTATATAATAAATAACCTAGTACGGATGACCGTATATGCATATAAGCAGAAAGGAGTAAATAGAAATAATGAAAATTGATCCCCAAAGCCCCCTTCCTAAGTATCACCAATTGAAGGAGATCATAAAAGAGTCTAGCAAAAAAGGTATGATTAAACCCAATGAGAGGATTCAATCTGA
>WJOQ01000004.1 GCA_009618505.1 Clostridia bacterium
CCTGCCTCATTTATTGCAGGGTTGGAGGTCGCAGCGGAAGTGCTTTAGATATAATGGCAGAGCTCAATTTTAGGGAGGTCTACAACATTCTGGGTGGGATTAATCAATGGAAGACAGAAGGATTCCCAACCGCAAAATAATACCTCTTACTTAAAACCTCTCCATAAAGCCCCCCTCAGCGATTTTGGCTGACGCCATTCACCTCTTGAATATTATCATATGATAATATTATAATCATAGGAAAAGTTATTAATAATTCTATTGAAAGTGTATTTTTATTTATTGTAAACGGTAATTGTGGTAGAATTAGGTGGGTGGATTATTATGGGATTAATGAACGAATACATTGAACGTAGACTTAGTGCTACCGACCTTCAATCGGAATTACAAAAATTAATCTCAAACTATAATAAACTACAAAAGACGTTTACCATAGTATACGCAGTTTCAACCGGTAAACCCATTCCAATACCAGACCTTTCGTTAAGCCAAGATGACTATTACATCATCCACGATTTGCTTAATGAGGCTGATTCATCTAGACTTGACTTCTATATCGAAACGCCTGGAGGTAGTGCAGAGGCTGCTGAGGAAATTGTTGGATGCCTCCGTGATAAATTTGAACAAGTTTCTTTCATAGTAACCGGTGAAGCAAAAAGCGCGGGAACCATAATGGTGCTTTCAGGAGATGATATAATCATGACTCAAACTGGAAGCTTAGGACCAATTGATGCCCAAGTCAAAATAGGGAGGTCCATTGTATCTGCATTTGACTACATAGAATGGACGGATAATAAGAGGGAAGAAGCTGCAAAGGCTGGGAGATTAAATCCTTTTGATGCAACAATGATAGCTCAGATAAGCCCTGGTGAGCTGAGTGGTGTTTTCAACGCTTTAAAGTATGCAGAGGATTTAGTTATTGATTGGTTAGTCAAATACAAATTCAAGAGTTGGACTGTTACAGAAACCCGAAAAATTCCCGTCACGGAGGATATGAAAGAGCAGCGAGCGAGAGAAATTGTAAATGAACTTATAAATCATGCCAAGTGGAGAAGTCATGGTCGGTCAATAAAGGCAGTTGACCTAGATACAATTGGGCTGAAGATTACTAGGGCAGAAAGTAATTCTAAATTAAACGAGATAGTATTTAGAATCCAGACAGTGTGTCGCTTGCTGTTTAGTTCAAGCGATATATATAAAATCTTTGCTACCGAGAAAAATAGAGTGGTTAAGAGGGCTTTCCCTGTTTCAGTAGCACAACAAAAGATTCCAACTGGGGCGATACCAGAAGTCATAGAGCTTGAAACAAAGTGCCCTCAATGCGGAAAAGTCCACAAAATGTATGCAAAACTTGTGGACAACCCAAAGATTGATAGTGACTTTCAACAAAAGGGATGTATTGCATTTCCTAAAGATAATAAGTTAAAATGCGACTGCGATTATGAAATAGACATGGGTGGCATAAGAAACGATATAGAATCTAAAGTAGGAAAGAAATTAGTTATATAGAATTAGGGGGATAAACAATGATGCAAAAACCGCTAGAAGAAAAAGGTAAGGAAAAAGTGTTGCTTTCTTTTCTGGAGAGAACCAAGGAGGGAACTTATGCCCAAATAGAGGAAAGTTCACTCCCCTATTCTAGAATCACGGAAGAGAGTCCGGCTATAGAATTAACAGAAGAATTCTATTATTATAGTATTACCTAATTAAACTGTGTATGGCTTTCTACTATTATGGCAGAACACATCTTCAAGCTATCCTCAAACCCTCCCCACTCTGCTATAATAAGGCTATGAAAAAACCGCTTTTGGTGCTGTTTGACGGTAATAACATAGTCCACCGTGCCTTTCATGCCTTTGCTACTTCCAGACCATTAACGGTGAGCAAGACCGGTGAGGTGATAAGTGCTGTTTACGTCTTTGCCCTTATGCTGCTTAAGATAATAAATGAGCTGAAGCCTACCTGCTATGCCATTGCTTTTGATACCAAAGCCCCCACCTTCCGGCACCAGATGTTTGCCCAGTATAAGGCACAGCGCCCCCCCACTCCTGATGAACTGGTCAATCAATTGGGGCGGGTAAGGCAATTAGTTAATGCCTTTCATATCCCCATCTTTGAACTCGATGGCTATGAGGCAGACGATGTCTTAGGCACCCTCAGCCAGCAAGCCGGCCAGCAGGACATTGATACCATAATCGTTACCGGCGATGCCGATGCCATGCAACTGGTATCACCTCGGGTGAGAGTGCTCTACCCGAAACCAAGGGGAAGCTTCAGCAACACCGACCTCTATGACGAAGCTGCTGTAAGCCAGAAATACGGCATCAAGCCTGAGC
>WJOQ01000169.1 GCA_009618505.1 Clostridia bacterium
ATCCACCAGCTAGCATAAGTACTGAAGCGGTTTCCCCGCTTATAGTCAAACTTATCTACTGCTCGGGAAAGGCCGATGTTTCCCTCCTGAATAAGATCCAGAAAAGGAACTCCCCTTCCTGTGTACTTTTTGGCAAAACTAACCACTAACCTCAGATTAGCTTTAATCATTGTATCCCGGTATCTTTCATAACAGAGCCTGGTCTCTCTAATCTCCCTTTGCATCTCCAAGAACTTCTCTCTTTTTTTAGCCGGGTCTAAACACTCTATCTCTTTTTCTGGTATTTCCATTATGAAATTAGTTATTTTCTTTATCTTTTTGAATTTTTTCCTTCCCACCTTTAAATCCTCTTCTTTTAACCCCCTCTTCTGCATAAAAAAGAATAAAGAAGGTTCCTTCTCCACCAGCTTGACCAGTTCGGAAGCCTTGCCTCTTAAGATCTTCTTGCTTTCCTTAATCTTTCTTCCATACTCTTTTTCCTCTTCAGCGGAAAGTAAAGAAGTTCTCCCTATTTCTTGCAGATATCTTCCTATCCCATCATCTATACTTATTCCTAGAGAAGAGGATTTTACAATTTCCCCCTCTTCTCTCTCTACTTCTTCAATCTGCTCCTTCTGTAATATATCGACTATAACCTCAATCTCTTTTTGGCCAGGAATCTGACTGGTAAAGACTATCTCTTTATCCCCAGAGATCGTCTTACTCTTTTTTCTATCCCTGGTCAAAACAACCTTATCTTCTTTCTTCATAGGTATTCACCCCATTATGATTTGCTTTTCCTAAATTGATTTAATTCTATTGTTTCATAAAGCCACTTGTCAATTTTTTCCCCTTCTTCTTCACTTTCCTTTATCTTTTTCCTTACTTCACTGAATCTTCTCTGTTTTTTGTTTTTCTGTAAGTAGTTGATGAAATCAATTGCCACCTGCTCTTTGTCTTCTTTTTGGGAAAGCTCCTCAGACAAAGAGAAAGATGAAATAAGAGAAGAAAACTTTTCTTCCCCTAGTCTATTTATCAATCTAGAGGAAGATATTTCCCCTTCTTCTAATGAGGCAATTATCTCCTCGGCAATTCTTCTATGAGAAGAATCAATGAAATTATCTATACACTCACTCTCCTTTACTATTTTTATTATTGCTTTTTCGTTTAACATAAGCTGGAGAAGCGCCTTTTCCGTTGATATCTGCTTGTCTTCTCTTTCCAGAAACTCACGCCGGGAAAAAAATCCTCTCTCCTTGCCTCTGAGCTTACTAAGCTCTGCCCGCAGTGATTCCTCATCCAAATCCAATCTTTGAGAAAGCTTCCTGATCATCTCTTGACGTCTCTCCAGTCTGGTCTTTTCTAGAATAGAAAAGAGAATAGCGACTATATCTCCTTTATCCCTTCTGGCTAGAGAAGAACGATCACTAATAGCCATATCCAGCCTGTAATCAAAGTAAGAGATAGCCCTTTTTTTCCTCTCCAGGAAGAAGTCTATTCCTTCCTTTCTAACCAGCTCCTCTGGATCCATTCCTTGAGGCATATTGATAATATCCACCTGCAAATCAGCATTCATAAGCAAATCAAAGCTTCTCAAAGTAGCAGCAATTCCTGCTTTATCCTGGTCATAGGCAATAAAAACCCGATCACTATGACGTTTAATAAGCCGTGCTTGTGAGGGAGTGAGAGAGGTACCCATAGAAGCAACTACATTCTCTATTCCCGCTTGGTGAAGGGCTATAACATCAGTATATCCCTCTACCAGAATCATCTCCTCTTTTTTCCTTATAGCCTCTTTGCTAAAATTCAAACCATAAAGAATTTTGCCTTTGTCAAAAATAAGAGATTGAGGAGAATTGACATACTTAGGAAGGCTATTGTCCAAAACTCGCCCTGCGAAACCACATATCCTCTCTTCCGCATTGAAAACAGGAAAAATTAGGCGAGAGCGAAACCAAGCATAGCACCCTTCTTTCCCCTGAGAAGTAACTACCAGGTTTGACTGCTTTAAGTTTTTCAGGGAGATTCCTTTTTGGCGAGCCAATTTAAGAAAATCATCCGAGGGAGGAGCATAACCCAAGCCAAACTCTCTTATTACCTTTTGAGTAAACCCCCGTTTCCTCAAATAGTCCTGGATAGCTCTATTTTTCTCTAATATTTCCTGAAATAGCCTGGCTACCAACTGGTTAGTATGATAAAACTCCTCTCTTCTTACTCCTTTCTTCTTTTCCGTATCCAGGATAGGAATAGATATCCCTACTTTCTCAGCTACCATCTTCACCGCTTCCGGAAAAGTTATCTTTTCCCACTTCATAAGAAAAGTGAAGAGATTACCTCCTAT
>WJOQ01000138.1 GCA_009618505.1 Clostridia bacterium
TCTGCCGATTAACCCAGGCATAATTTGCAGCGCAAGCCATAGCGGCAAAGTAGTCTTTCCCTTCAGGAGAATTCAAGGGAGCACAGGAGAGCTGGCGGTCAGGAAGGGAAATGTGGTACTTATCAACTGCATGGCGCATTCTTGCTAGATAATCATCGCATACCTGATAACCCAATCCCCTGGATCCGGAGTGGATGGTTAGGGCAATTTGATTTATCCTTAGTCCGAAAGCTTCAGCTATTTGGGGAAGAAATATTTCTTCTACCAGGTCAATTTCCAGAAAGTGATTGCCTGAACCAAGAGTTCCTAGTTGGTTCTTCCCTCTTTTTAGGGCTTGTTGACTCACTTTTTCTGGATCTGCTCCTTCCATTTTTCCGTATTCTTCTGTTCTCTCTAAGTCTTCCGGTAGACCGTAGCCTCTTTTTACAGCCCAGCTTACTCCATCTCTTAACACTTTTTTTAGTTCATGGAAGGGTAACTTAAGTGAGGAAGTGCACCCTACTCCACAGGGAATATTATTGAATAGAGCTGCCAATAGATTTGGTATCTTACCTTGTACATCAGACAGAATGAGGTTGGTCCTCACTAGCCTGATTCCGCAGTTCACGTCGTAGCCAATTCCTCCCGGAGAGATGACTCCCCCCTCATCAGGGTCAGTTGCAGCCACTCCTCCTATGCAGAAACCGTATCCCCAGTGCATATCAGGCATAGCCAGGGAATACTTTATAATTCCAGGAAGATAGGCTGCGTTTTTTACTTGCAGGGGGGTGCGGTCTTTCTCAACAACTCTTATCATTTTCTCGTCAGCATAAAGAAGACCTGGTACCCTCATCCCTTCTGATTTGGGTATCTCCCAGCGATAATCATCAATCTTTTTTAAGTCAAATTCTTCAACCATTCTAGTATCTCGTATCTCTTTTTATATATCAAATATTATCTGTGCTTCGTATCCCTGGCCAGTTTTCTTAACTTCAAGGCCGTGATAGGTGACTGCCTTTATCTCTGTTCTTAAGGTATGGCGAGACAAATCCAATTTTTCTCCTCCCACCTTTGCCTTAAGGCCTTTCTTGCTAATTTTCTCTATATTGAACTCTCTCAGAAGATATCCCTCGCCATTAAATTTGTAAAGGAGATTTCGCAGCCAATCCGCCAGTAACTCGTCTGTCCTCTCTCCTTCAATTTCTACCCCTAGAGACTCTTTCACCTTTACCTTATCCAATTCCGTTAAAATATCAAACATACTGTAAGCAGCATTTTCGAACAAGCTCTCCAGGGATTCTCCCCATACTTTGATTCCCACATCAGCCGTATGGTTGATAAACTCATATTTCTTCTTCATCATCTGGATAGTATCATTTCCCTATATCTAAGTCAATGTCTTTGAAAAAGCATATAAAACTGGACAAGATGGGTTAAAGTTGTAGTATTTCTGATATGAGGTGAAAGATGAACAAGGACTATTTTGAAAAAGGAGATATGTATCTGGATATGTATGATGCTTACGGAAGAAATGCCATCGTTTTTGAGAACGCCATCAAGAACTATAAGAAAGGTTTACAATTTGCTCCCAACGATACTCTTTATCACTGTCGTCTTGGCTACGCCTATCACCTGATGAGGAGATTAATGGAAGCAAGCAGTCAATATAAAATGGTATTGAAGTTAGACCCTCCCCGCCTTGCATCAGAGGATGATCTAAAACTGGCAAATAAGTATGCCCCAAGACTTTTTGTAAACCCAGAGGAGTTTTTCGACCTTAAGGATCTGGCAGCAGTAATCCATCCGAAAAGATCAATTATTGCTTATAACCTTTTCTGGGAAGATGATATCGACCATCCAGGAGATAATGATCCTTCGGACCATGAAGTGGTATGGATAGAATTTGGCCAAAATAATGGGAAGGTAACCGCAGTATATACATATTTTCATAGGGCCATCCTTTCTACAGAAGAGGCGGTTAAGGATGCCAACTTGCATCATCAAAGGGCAAGAATAGGTGTTCAATGGGGTGGACATGGATCTTTACCCCTGGGATGGGAGGGGCTAAAGCCGGAAGCTGTGTATGAAAAAATTGGTCAAAGACATAAAGTAAGAAATATGCCTGAAAGATACCAAAAATTAAGTAAAAGCATCAGAAATCCAGGCCATCCCATTGCCAGAAATTGGCCTAAGAGATTTGAAGGAACCTATAAAGATTTTATTGATTTTTCCCAATATATAGATTCACGTAGACTTTTAAAAAAGAAAAAAATGGTAATTATTAGTAGATGGCCTAATGCTGTAATTAACCAATATTTTTTTGCTTATAACTATTTTCCCAAAAGGCAGTGGCCCAAAAATATGATAAGGGTTACAAAATGAGGGGAAATTGTATCGTTGCTCAATCAGGTGGGCCTACAGCAGTCATTAATCAGAGTCTATGCGGAGTTATTCAGGAAGCGCAAGGACATAAAGAAATAGAAGAAATATACGGGGCCAGAAATGGAATTCTGGGTCTACTTAAGGAGGAACTAATCGATTTAAGGAAGGAGAAAGCCTCTACCATCGATGGCTTAGGAACTACTCCCGGGGCAGCATTAGGAAGCTGCAGGTACCGGCTGAAGTCATGCAGCGAGTCCTATGAGGATCTTGAAAAAATTATCAAGATTTGTAGGAGATACAATCTTCGGTATTTTTTCTATATCGGGGGCAATGACTCTATGGATACCGCTAATAAGGTAGATGAGGCAGCTAAGAGAATGAACTACCGACTGAAGGTTATTGGAATTCCCAAGACAATAGATAATGATCTTGTCTTTACCGATCACTGTCCGGGTTTCGCTAGCGCAGCAAAATACTTGGCAATTTCAGTAATGGAAGCAGGACGTCACCTGGAAAGTCTCTATAATTCGGAGACAGTAGCTATACTGGAGACGTTAGGCAGAAATACAGGCTGGCTTGCTGGCTCCTGTGCTTTGGCTAAGCGGTCTAAAGAGGATGCTCCCCATTTGATTTATTTTCCAGAAATACCTTTTTCTATAGATAACTTCATCAAAGATGTAAAAGAAGTCTATCACAAGATTGGCGGGGTCTTTATTGTGGTCAGTGAGGGTCTTCGAGATGAAAAAGGGAATTATGTTTGTGCCAGGAAGGACAGGGTATCTACTGATGCTTTTGGCCATCCTGAGTTGGAAGGAATTTCCGATTATCTAAAGAAAGTGATAGAATCTCGATTCAAGCTAAAGACCAGGACAATTAAACCAGACATCTGCCAACAAAGCGCCGTGCATTTTGCCTCCAGAATTGACATGGATGAAGCGTATTTGGTGGGGAAAGAAGCTGTTAAGTTAGCCCTGGAGGGTAAAAGCGGCTGCATGGTTATCATAAAGAGGAGAAAAGGAAAGGTTTATAAGCGAAGAATTTCAACAGTCAATCTTTCTCTGGTTGCTAATATGGAAAAGAGAGTTCCCCTAGGATGGATAACCAAGAAGGGAAATTTCGTGAGTAAGGAATTTATTGAGTACGTCCGTCCTCTCATTCAAGGAGAAGTCAATGTCCCTACTCAAAATGGGATTCCTTGCTATCCTAGATTAGAGAAAAGGGGAACTGTTGTCTCTCCCACCACTACGTATTCGAAGGTATCCTCTCCAGAGAAGCCTTTATCTGATACAAAATAGCTTTTCACGCCCTTGACAAAATTCAAAAATAGTATATTATGATAATGATATCAGATAACGTTATCTGATATCATTGCCTTAAATTGTGTTCATTAAAGGTGCGACCATAGAATATGAGAACAAGAGTAACTATTAGAGATGTGGCTAAAAAGGCAGGAGTGTCTATCAGCACCGTTTCCCGAGTGCTAAGCCCTCAAGTTAATGATTATATGCGAGAGGAAACCAGGAAAGAAGTTCTGAAGGCAATTAAAGAGCTTGATTATAGGCCTGACATAAGGGCTCAAAGTCTTAGAGGAAGAGGGACAAGAATAGTAGGGCTGGTAATGCCTGATGCCCTGAACCCATTTTACCAGGAATTAGCCTATGTACTTGAGGAGGTTTGTTACAGAGAGAAGTATGGACTGCTTGTTTGTAGTTCTAAAAACAGTATTACCAGAGAGCTTGCTTATATAGACCTTTTAGAAAGCCAAAAGGTGGATGGAATAATCATAAGTACGGTGGGTTTAAAGGAGATAAAGCTCAACAACCTGGTAGGAAAGGGGATTCCCATAGTTCTAATGGATAGAGATGTACCCGGGGCTAATATTCCGGTAATGTTTACCAATAACTATTTAGGGGGATGTCAGGCTGCCCAACATCTGATAGACCTTGGACACAGAAAAATAGCCTGCATTGCGGGCTCAATGAGTACTCTATCCAGTATAAATAGACTAAAAGGATATACCGATACTTTACAAAAAAACGGTTTAGAGGTTGATAAAAAGCTAATTAAGGAAGGGAAGCTTATTTATGAAGATGGTTATAAATTAATGAAAGAGCTTGCCAGGAAATCAAGTGATGGGTTTACAGCAGTATTTTGTCTAAATGATCTGGTAGCTCTGGGTGCTATGCGAGCTGTTCAGGAAGATAGTAAGAGTATACCCTCTGATTACTCAATAGTTGGCTTTGATAATATATATCTTTCCTCCATTAGCAATCCCACCTTAACTACCATTGCCCAGCCAATAAAACAGATTGCCCAGGGAGCATTTAGAACAATAAAAAGGGCAAGAGAAAAGGGTTTGCCTAAAAAAAAAGAACATAGATTCTGGGATACAAAATTGATAGCGAGGGAGTCTTGTAGAGAATTAGTTGATAATTAAATTTTAGACCAAAGGGAGGTGATGGAAAAGAAGATATAAGATGAGAGTAATAGAGATTATCTAAAAAGGAGTGTTAGAATGAAGAAATTAAGAGTAAAAAGTCAGATAATAGTAGTTGCTCTGGCAGTAGGCCTGTTCCTCTTAGGAGGAGCAATCTCCTATGCCCAAGAGACTGAGACCACTACCTTTACCGTCCGTACCCGGGCAAAACCGCCCATGGAAAACTGGCGCGGTGATAACTTCCTCCTGGCGGCCGAGGAACTCAATGCCGATCTGAAAGCCGCAGGTGACCCGCGACGGGTTGAGATCGAACTTATACAGGACAACACGGACTGGGGCCCTTACGTAAGCGAGTTTGTGCTAGGCTATGGGGCTGGTGAGGGGCCGGACATCTGGCTTACCGGACACGAGTACATTGGTGCTCAGGCCGAGGCGGGCCGGATTATTGCCCTGGACGAGATGTTGAAGGAGTTTCCCACATTCAATCTTGTTATTGATGGGTTGTGGGATTCTACCAGGTATAAGGGTAAGATCTGGGGAATTCCTCAGGATGCTGAGGCCCGACCGCTCTACTTCAACAAAGCTTTGTTGAAGAAGGTGGGTTGGTCCGATACAGAGATCGCGGTCCTGCCGGGGAAGATCGAGAAGGGCGAATTTACCCTCTACGACATGTTGGAAACGGCCAGAGAGGCCGCGGCAGAGGGTGTGGTCGAAATAGGCAATGGTTTCTGGACTCGCCCCAAGAATGGGCCCGACTTCACTGCCTTCTACTATGCCTTTGGGGGAGAGACCATCGATCCTGCAACCGGCAAGTTGGTCTTCGATACGGCGGCTGGCCTGAAGTACTACAAGTTCTTCTACGACGCCGTGCAGACCTACGGGTCAATGGGCTGCCTTGGTTTGGATTGGGGCGGGGCCTGGCATCCTGGGGTCTCCGGGAGTAAGGTCCTGTTCTGGATTGGCGGGACGTGGCAGTGGGCCGAGTGGGCAGAGAAGTTCCTCAAGGAACAGGGCGGTGAGGCTTACATGTGGGAGAACTTTGGCTTCGCCTTGATCCCGGCTGCGGAGAAGGGTGGTAAGCCGAATTCCCTCACGCACCCGCTGGCCTACCTTATCAGCTCCCAGTCTAAATACCCGGACCTGGCGCTGGCTCTAATTGCCAAGGTGACAAACTATGGACCCAACACCCGTCATGCGATCGCCAGCACCCACCTGGGCATCCTCAAAGGTCAGACAGAGTACAAGTTCTACAAGGTGTCCCGCTTGCTAAGCGAGACTCTCTACATGCTCGATTACACCACTTTCTTGCCCAACAGCCCTGATTGGGGACCCTATTCCACTATTACCTACGAGGCCCTGGCAGCGACAGTGGCAGGCGAGTTCACCTCCGAGCAGGCGGTAGACTTCGTGGTAGATGGGCTCCAGCGTGAGCTGGGCGACAAGGTAATCATTCGGTGAAGAGAAAGAAGCAAAGTGGGGAGAGGGGGATTTTCCCCCTCCCCCTTTCTTTGAAGGTAAAAAACTGGACCTTCTCCCGGTTACAAGGACTATTGGCGCCGTATGCTTTTCTCTCCCCTGCACTTATAGTAATAACTCTGTTTTTCTTTATTCCACTGGTTATGGTTTTTATCCTAAGCTTTACTAAGTTGGACATGACCAACTTCGGAATCCTTGAATGGTGGAGACCGGCAAATTGGAGTTTGGATAATTATGTAAAGATCTTCACCAACAGGTTCTTCCCCAAAATCCTGGGCAATACACTCATCTATGTAGCCCTGACTCTGGCTTTCTTTAACGTGGGAATGGCCTTGATTATCGCTCTGATAACCACCCACATCAGCCGGGGGGCTGGCTTTGCCTTCCGGGCACTGTGGCTCCTGCCACGTATTACCCCGGTAGTTGTCTATATAATGATGTGGAAGGCCCTGGCTGGGCCTGCTCCCATGGGCATCATAAATAACTACCTTCTTGGTCCCTTAGGCATTGGGAGAGGAGAGTATTTGCTCAACACCTCTCCGTGGGTCTTTGTCATCCTGGTCAACGGGTTCATCGGCGCCTCGTTTGGCATGATTCTCTTTTCCTCAGCCATTGAAGCTATCCCCAAGGACTACACCACGGCCTCCAAAGTGGATGGTGCTACAACCTGGCAGACTATCCGTTACATAGTTCTTCCCATGATTAAATGGCCACTCCTTTTCGTGACCACCTATCAGACTCTGTCTCTTTTAACTTCTTTCGAGCAAATCATGCTCCTTACTGATGGAGGTCCCGGACTTTACCAGACTGAAGTTTGGGCTTTGACCGCTTATCACCGTGCTCTAACCAGCTATTTTGGGAATACCCAGTGGGGTTACGGCTCGGCCTGGGCGGTGGTGTTGGTGGTCATCGGCATAATAATGGCTATTATATACCTGCGGGTTTTCAAGTTCGGCGAGTTGGTGGAGGAACCGAAGATAGATCGGCTATAACGATGTATACAAGCAAAGGTACCATAAGATGAGATTACGACAAAAACCGAGGACTGCGCTTGCTTACCTGGTTTTAATCGTGCCTAGCGCCCTTATTGTGCTCGGTTTTCTCTGGCTGTTTATCACCAGCTTCTCGACCAGGACAGAAGGGCTGAGGTCACTGGGATGGACTTTGGGCAACTGGAGTTTCCTGTGGGAGTCACCTTTCGGTCCCCAGTATCCCAGTATCTGGTGGGTAACTTTGAATACATTGGTAATGTCTTTGATCATGACCCTTATCGTGGTGGTGGTTTCGTCCATGACCGCTTATGCCCTCTCGCGGATGAAATTCACTGGACGGAAGAGTTTCCTTTCCTTGACCTTGATTCTTCACGCTTTCCCCAGTGTGACGCTACTGATCCCCATCTATTTTGTGCTCATTTGGGTCTCGAAAATCCCTGTTATCGGGCGAGGTGTCCCGCTTCTGGGAGGTTTGGGGTATAATACCATAGGCGGTGTAGCTTTGGTTATGGTGGCCTTTCAACTCCCATTTGGTATCTGGGTGATGAAGGGCTTTTTTGACAACATATCCTGGGATATGGAGCGTTCAGCTTTGATCGATGGTGCTTCTCGATTTAGGGTGTGGTGGCAAATTATGATGCCTAATATCAAGCCAGGTATTGCTGCGTTGTCTATCTTTTCTTTCATTACCGCCTGGAATGCCTACTTGATTCCACTTACTTTCACCGCAGGTCGTGCTGGAAAGTCGGCGGTTTTATCTCTTTACCTACAGAATTTTATAAGTGAATCTGTAATGACGGAATGGAACGCGGTAGCAGCGGTAGGGTTATTCCAGCTTATCCCGGTAGTGATCTTTTTCCTCTTCACCCAGCAGATACTACTTAATATC
>WJOQ01000252.1 GCA_009618505.1 Clostridia bacterium
AATATAGAAATAATTGACCCTTTCAATTTTCCCAAGACCTCAGAGTATATATCCTTTTATTGCCAGATGAGGAAAGACCACTCTATTTCTAAGAAAATAGCTCGGATGGTTCTGGCTAAAAATCTTAACCTGGGAGCCTTAATGGTTAGATTGGGCGAGGGAGATGGCCTGGTAGCAGGAGCATGTAATCTTACTTCCAGCATAATAAAATCAGCAACTTTAATGCTCGGATTAAGAGAAGGCATCTCTCTTCCTTCCAGTTTTTTCATTATGGCTATACCTGATAGCTCCCTAGGAGAAGAGGAACTCTTAATATTCGCTGATGCTGCAGTCAATCCTGAACCTGACTCTTCTCAGCTAGCTGATATAGCTATCTCTACGGCTATGAGTGCCAAGGCACTCCTCGGATGGCAGCCAAGAGTAGCTCTTCTTTCTTTCTCTACTAAAAGAAGTGCTTCTCATCCCTTAGTGGATAAAGTGATAGAGGCCAGCCGTATTGCTCAAAAAAAAGCTCCCCATCTCTTGATTGAGGGAGAGCTTCAGGCTGATGCTGCTCTTATACCCCAGATAGCCGAAAGGAAAATAAAAGAAAGTAAGGTAGCCGGAAGGGCCAATATTCTAATCTTTCCTGATTTAAATGCAGCTAATATTTCCTATAAGCTGGTTCAGCACCTGGCTAAAGCTCGAGCTTACGGCCCTATCTTACAGGGATTTGCCCGGCCCATCAATGATTTGTCCCGGGGAGCTACTGTTGAGGATATAATTAGCGTGATAATCATTACCGCAGTTCAGGCTCAGGAAAGAAGGGATTGAGGATGAACATCTTAGTTATAAATTGTGGAAGCTCTTCTATAAAGTATCAGCTTATTAATAGGGAAAAAAGGAAGGTTTTAGCTAAAGGCCTGCTGGAGAAAATAGGTAAAGCAAATTCCTCGCAAATTCATCATATAGGAGGAAAAGTTGTTAAGAAACAAGATGGAGTGGCTAATTATGAAGAGGGATTAAAAAGTATTCTTGCTCTTTTGCTCGATAAAAAAAGGGGAGTGATAAAAGATGCTTCAGAAATTTCCGCTGTGGGACATCGAGTAGTACATGGCGGAGAGGATTTCTTTCACTCTGTTTTGATAGATGATGAGGTAATTAAAACCATTAAATCTTATATCTCTTTAGCTCCCCTACATAATCCTCCCAATCTTGCTGGAATAAAAGCAGCAAGAAGTCTTCTTCCCGACGTACCCCAGGTAGCTGTATTTGACACAGCTTTTCATCAAACTCTTCCTGAAAAAGCTTTTTTGTATGCTCTACCCTATAAATATTATGAGAAATATAAAATCAGAAGATATGGCTTTCACGGAACCTCCCATCGCTATATAGCTAAAAGAGCAGCGAAATTTCTAAAAAAACCGTTGAAAGAGCTAAAGATTATCACCTGCCATTTGGGTAATGGCTGCAGTATTACCGCCATAGATAGAGGTAAATCAATTGATACCAGCATGGGGTTCACTCCTCTGGAAGGTCTGGTAATGGGAACTCGCTGTGGTGATGTGGACGCAGCAGCAGTTTTATTCTTAATGGAAAAAGAAAATTTTACCACTGCTCAAATGGATAATCTTCTCAACAAACAAAGTGGGCTTTTAGGAATCTCTGGTATAAGCAATGACTTAAGAGAAGTCCAAAAGTGGGCCGTTAAGGGAGACCAAAGAGCGAAGCTAGCCTTGGAGGTATTTGCCTATCGGATAAAGAAGTATATTGGAGCCTATAGCGCTATTCTGGGAGGATTGGATGCTCTTATATTCAGTGCTGGCATAGGAGAAAACGAAGCCAATATACGAGATAGGGTTTGCCAGGGATTAGAGTTTCTGGGTGTGTATTTAGATAAAAAGAAAAATAGAGCTCTGAGCAAAGCATCCAGATTCATAAGTACAGAAAGCTCCCCAGCGAAAATTCTGGTCATTCCTACTAATGAGGAGGAGATGATAGCTGAGGAAACCTGGCGAATAGTAAATAGTTCATTGTTCATGGTTCATCGATAAAAAACAAGAACCCGAAATACAACTCACTAGCAACGAGCAACGAACTAAAGGGAGACTTAGAGAATGAAGATCTGTATATTTGAAGATGAAGGGTACCAGAATCTTTATCCTTTATCCCTAACCCGACCTGTCTTTGAGTTAAAATGTGGGCAAATTACTTTAAGAGAGAGAATTTTGAGAAACTTCCCCACAGTTGACACCTCATACTTTATGCGGGATTATCTTACTCCTGTTTTCTCTCAAGAGAAAAAAGAAGTCTCTGTTAATGAAATGGAGG
>WJOQ01000121.1 GCA_009618505.1 Clostridia bacterium
TCTGGCTCCAGTGAAAAGATGTAAGCGAGGAATGCTGTGAGATTTGATGTAATTGGATTGGGAAGTTGTTCGGTTGATCTATTAGGTATTGTTCCTTCTTTCCCCAAGCCCGATAGCAAGAATAAGATGGTAAGGTTCATCCAGCAAGGAGGAGGACCGGTAGCTACTGCTTTAGTGACATTGGCTAGGCTAGGAGCTAGAGTAAGTTTTGTGGGAAAATTGGGAGATAATGAATTTTCCCGTTTTGCCATTGACGAATTTATCCAGGAAGGGGTTGATACCAGTGGTATAATTAAAGAAGGGAAAGCTGGTCCCTATTTTGCTTTTATTGTGGTGGATGAAAAAAAAGGTAGCCGCACTATCTGGTGGACAGACCAGATGGTCTCGCGACTTAAAGAAGAAGAGCTATCGAAAGATTTTATCAGGTCTTGTCGCATTCTTCACTTGGATGAGTACGACCTGCCAGCAGCGCTCCTGGCTGCTAGATGGGCTAAAGAGAAGGGAATCAAAACGGTGCTCGATGCAGAAACCCCTGAAAAGAAAGAACTCCTTTCTCTGATAAAACTGATTGACTATCTCATTGTACCAGAGGAGTTCGCTCTCACTTTTAGTGGTACTGACAATCTAGAAAAAGCCACTCAATTTTTTCTTAAACAGGGGCCGGAAGTAGTAGTTGTTACTCAGGGAAAGGAAGGCTCTCTCACAAGGACAAAAGAAAAGAGATTTTTCCAGCCCGCCTTTAATGTCCCCATAATAGATACTACCGGCTGTGGAGATGTTTTTCATGGTGCTTTTGTTTATGGACTCCTTGAAGACTGGCCAATAGAAGTAACCAGTGAATTTGCCAGCGCAGTCGCTGCCATTAAATGTAAGAAATTGGGTGGGAGAGCAGGCTGCCCAAGTTTTAAAGAAGCGAAAGATTTCCTTCTTTCCTTTGGTTCAGAGAGGATGAAATCCTTTCTAAAAACTGATAAAGTCAGGTCAAATTGTCCTTCGGTGTTTCTTGACTTTTTACTACTTTTTCTGCTATATTTCTTATGATAGCTTGTTTCTCTTTTTACTATGTTGTTGCAATTATTTAGAGAAGAAGGGATAAGGGTTCGGGAGGTCGGGTCTGCCAGGGCGGGGTAGCAAATGTCAAATATCAAGACCTGACCCCTTTCTTCGTTATACAACAGGAGAAATTACTTCTCCTAATTATTGAAGGAGTGGAGTATGGCGTTAAAAGTAACGGTTGTCGGAGTGGGGATGGTGGGGGAACAGATTATTTCTATTCTGCGTGAACGAGGTTTTCCTATGGAATGGCCTCCCATAGTTTGTGCTACCAGAGAGCGCACAGAAATGCTTGATGGTGAAAAATTATATGTTAAAAAGACAGATGAGAGCTGCTTTAAGGGTAGAGATATTGTATTTTTCGCTGGCAAAGAAGGAGCCAGGGGAGCCAGCATCCAATGGGGAGAGATAGCACAAGAAGCAGGCGCCGTTTGTATAGACAATGGCTCTGATTTTCGTCTGGATCCTACTATTCCTCTAGTAGTGCCAGAGGTGAATCCAGAGGCCGTCACATCTAAAGGTCGTTTTATTGCCAGTCCTAACTGTTCTACTATCCAACTGGTGATGGTTCTTCATCCATTACATCAAGCCGCCAGGATACGGCGAGTAGTTGTTTCCACTTATCAGAGCGTATCTGGATGGGGGGTAAGAGCATATGAAGACCTCCTCAACCAAATACCTCAGGCCCTTAAATCTCTAGATAAGGTCTCTTTTGACCCAACTGTATTTTCCAATTCCATAGCTTTCAACTGCCTTCCCCATATTGATAAATTCACTCCGGATGGTTACACCAAAGAAGAGATGAAATTAGTATTAGAGACCCAGAAGATTATGGGTGATGAGAACATTAACATCAGTCCTACTGCGGTACGAGTGCCAGTGCTAGTAGGACATGGAGAGAGTATAAATATTGAAACTGAAAATGAACTCAGTGCAAGTCAGGCGCAGGAGGTTCTTTCTGCTGCTCCCGGCATCTTAGTAATGGATGAGCTGAATAAGGATAACCCTCGTCATGATTCCTTGGAACGCACTTATCCTGCCTCTCTCGATATCGGCAAGCCCGAGTATCAAGACCTGGTGCTGGTAGGACGGATACGAGAGGACTCTACCCTGAAGAATGGACTTAACCTGTGGTGTGTGGCTGATAATCTACGCAAAGGAGCTGCTTTAAATGTGGTTCAGATTGGTGAGCTACTGATAAAGAAAGGGATAATTCGTCCTTAGGATTTTTTGACAAGCTCAATGA
>WJOQ01000120.1 GCA_009618505.1 Clostridia bacterium
CATGGGGGAGAAATAGAAAACTTCCCTGTAGTGTTATCCACAGGAAGTCCTTCTTTAGAATCCTGGTATCGGGCAAAGAAGGGAGTTTATGAGACAATTCAATTTTGCCAGGGTAACAATAAATCTCCCTATGTTAGTATCATAGACATGCGTAAGGAAAAAGATAGAATCCTTTCTTTAGCCTTAGAAGAAGGAATAAGGAAGAATCTAGAGGAGAATAAATCTACCCTTCTTTTCTTGAATAGGCGAGGTTTTGCCAATTTTTTACTGTGTCTTGAATGCGGAAAAGTACTTTATTGTCCTAATTGCAATATAAGCCTTACTTTTCACTTGCAGGGGAAGTTGGTCTGTCATTACTGCGATTACCAGGAGAAAGCTCCCCGAGTTTGTCCCTCTTGTAAAGGAAGGTATTTTCGTAGGACGGGATTAGGAACAGAACAATTGGAGATAGAAGTAAAAAAAAGATTTTCCAGAGCTTATGTTAGACGCGGCGATTTAGACGTTATTAAATCTTCCCTGCTCTACAAAAAGCTGCGCAGCGATTTAGCAGAGAAGAAAATCAATATTTTGGTAGGAACTCAACTAATCATCAAAGAAGAGATTCTCTCTCATATGAATCTAGTCGGTATCGTTATAGCGGACGGTCTACTAAATTTACCTGACTTTAGAGCAGGAGAATATCTTTTTCACTTTCTTAACAAGATAAAGAGGTTGATGAAGCCGCAAGGTAGATTAGTTATTCAAACTTACAATCCTACTCATTACGCTATAGAAGCGTTGAAAGAAGAAGAAGATAATTTTTACAAGATAGAGTCTCGTATAAGAAAAGATTTAGGGTATCCGCCTTATCTACATTGGGTAAGAATCCTTCTGGAAGGAAGGGTAAAAACGAAGGTAGAGAAAGTAGCAGAGACAATGAGGGAATCACTGGAGAAAGAGAAAATGGAGTTCTTGGGTCCCTCTTCCTGTCCTTTTGCCAGAATAAGAGGAAAATATCGCTACCATATGATTTTGAAAAATGAAAATCTGTCTTATATAAGGGAAATCCTGGACAAGAAACTAAGTCCTTTATTCAATGGTATTCAGGGAATTAGGGGAATAGTCGATGTGGACCCCTTACAGACAATGTGAAATGGGAGATTATCTATGACTGGAAATAAGATAAGAGAGGAATTTCTAGATTTTTTTAAACAGAGAGGACACTTAATTCAACCTTCAGCTCCACTGTCTATTGACGATCCGACTCTTCTTTTTACAATTGCCGGAATGGTTCCTCTAAAAGCTTTCTTCCTGGGAGAAAAAAAACCTCCTGCTTCGCGTCTTGCCTCCTGCCAGCTTTGTTTTCGTATGAATGATGTAGATAAAGTAGGATATACCTCCTATCATCATACTCTTTTTGAGATGTTGGGAAACTTCTCCTTGGGAGATTATTTTAAGAAGGAAGCCTGTCAATGGGCCTGGGAGTTTGTAATAAATAAGTTAGAGCTTAGTCAAAATCGTATATGGGCTACCGTACTCAAGGAAGACGACGAAGCCTACCAGATCTGGAAGAAAATAGGTATTCCCGCATCAAGAATATTGAAGAAAGGTGAAGAAGACAACTTCTGGTCACTGGGTGAAGTTGGTCCTTGTGGTCCAGATACAGAAATGTTCTTTGACAGAGGAAGGGAATATGGATGCTCCAAAATGGACTGTTCACCTGGTTGTAATAATTGTTCAAGGTGGATTGAGATCGGGACATTAGTCTTTATGCAATTTAATCGCGATAAAGAAGGAAAGCTCTCTCCTCTTCCTTCTAAGAATATAGACACTGGTATGGGGTTGGAGAGGATTGCCTCTGTACTTCAGGGAGTGGAGAGCGACTACGATACTGATTTATTCAGTCCAATTGTTGATTGGTTAAGAAATATACTTCCCGAGAATAGAAAAGAAGAAAGAAGTCTAAGAGTGATTGCGGACCATCTACGGGCTCTCACTCTTCTCTTAGGAGAAAAAATTCTACCCTCTAATATAGGGAGAGGATATGTGGTAAGGAGGGTTCTTCGTCGAGCTTATCGGTTTGGCAGAAAGCTTGGCTCAGGAGAAACTTTCTTATACAAAGGAGTTCCTGTGGTAGTCAAGATGATGCAGGAATCTTATCCTTATCTTACAGAGAGGCAGGAAGAAATAGTCTCGCTAATCAAGGCTGAAGAGGAGGGTTTTGAGTCTACCTTGAGTCGAGGAATGGGTATTTTAGAGGGAATAATCTGGGATTTAAAGAAGAAAAAGAAAAGAGTGATTCCTTTCCAGGATGTCT
>WJOQ01000118.1 GCA_009618505.1 Clostridia bacterium
TAATCGTAAAGAAGCCGAGGAATTTGCCAAAAAGTATAAAGCAAGCTATGTCTTTACCGATTATGAGAAGATGCTTGATGTAGAGGAAATTGATTTTGTCAGTATTGCTACTCCTAACTATTTACATGCGCAAATGGTCATTGCTGCCTTGAAAAGAGGAAAGCACGTTCTCTGCGAAAAGCCGATGGCTATAAATCTTAGAGATGCTCAAGCCATGGTAGAAGCAACAAAAAAGGCTAAAAAAAGATTAATGGTCCACATGAGTATGCGCTTTCTCCCTCAGTTTTGTCTTATGAAAAGGCTCATTGATAAGGATATTTTAGGCAAAATCTACTATGGAAAAAGTAGTTGGATAAGAAGAAGAGGAACTCCGATAATTGACTTTCCTTCTACAGGTATTATGGGAAGAGGTGATTGGTTTGTTCAGAAAGAAAAGAGTGGAGGGGGAGCTCTTATGGATATCGGGGTTCATATGTATGATCTTGGCTGGTGGCTCATGGGTAGCCCTGAGGTAGCTTCTGTTCTTGGATCGATGTTTGCTGAAGTTACTCCACCTCGATTTGAAAAAAGAGGTATTTATGCTAATGTGGATGAACTCAGTACCGTTTTGGTGAAATTCAAAAATGGGGCCAACTTGTTCTCTGAGGTTTCCTGGGATGCTCATATGGAACCAGGGATGTCAATTCAGATTTTCGGAGATAAAGCCGGAATAAGATGGCAAAATTCCTGCCTTACGCTCTTTCGAGAAGAAGAGGGAATATCAACGACGACGTCTATTCAGCTTCCCTCTGAAGATTCTCTCGAGACTTCCTATCACCATTTTGTATCTGTTATTCTTGAAGCGGATAAGAAGATGATTGCCTCTGGGGAAGAATGTTTAGAAGTGATAAAAGTGCTCGATGCTATAAAAGAGTCAAACCAAGCAAAACAGTCCATTAATTTTTGCTAACTGCGAAATATAGTTGGAGGACTCACCATATAAGTTCTAGAGGGAAGTACAAAGAGAGCAATCCACAGTCCATAATGAAGACTGGAAGACTAAGCCGATGAAAAACTTCACATGTATGAAACGTCTTAAATATTCGCGCACAGGACGCTAAACGCCTTATTCGGTTTGTCCTACTTCGCAAAACGATAAACCAGGGCTCCTTCAAGGTCTTCTATTGTTCGGAGGTCCCTTAGAACATCACAAGGAACATTGAGTCATGGCTTCGCACGCTGTATATCAGTATTAGGTGGTTTCTCACAAGATTACCTCTCAAAACGTTATCGAACAACTATTCTATCTGTTTATATTCAGGGATAGTCCTGAATATATTCTCATCTGACAACGGTCCTGAATTCACTGCAAAGGCAGTGCGCAGATGATTGAAAGATCTAGAAGTAAATACGCTCTTTATTGAAAGAGGAAGTCCCTGGGAGAGGAGGATATATAGAGCCATTTAATCGGAAATTAAGAGATGAGTTGCTTAATCGGGAGATATCTACAACATTGGTTGAAGCAAGTATATTGATTGAAGAGTGGCGGAAGGAGTACAACCAGGTAAGGCCGCATAGTGCCTTGAACTACCGCCACCTGCTCCCGAGGCTATCATTCCGTTGACTCTAACTTGACAAGTGGTACTATTAATGGGTGCAGGTCATCAATATCTGGGCCTACAATAATACTTCCGGCGCTTACACCTACATATATTCCTCTTTTTTCTAAAAACTGCTTGGTTATTTTATCAAAACCAGCTTCCCTAATTTTATGTAAAAGATAAAAGGTGTTGCCACCGCAAACATATATTACATCAAAACCATCTACTTCTTCGAATGAAATTTTGTGGTCTAAATCTAGAGTCTTAATATCTTGGGCATGTATACCCACGTTCAGCAATTCTTTTTTAGACTTATCAACGTAAAATAACTCTTCTTTTGTTCTTGCAGCAGTAGGAACAAGAATTACTTTGATTTCAGAAACAGGTTTATCTATTAATTTCAAAAATTCTTTTCCAACTTTAGAGTTTTCAAGGCCTGCTCAAGTTAATAGTAGTTTCATTTTGTATTGCCTCTTACCATAAAGATAAAAGAGATTATTTATAAATTTAGCTTTATAGCGACCCCTCCATAAATGACTTTTTAGTCAAAATCAACTGTTTATGAGGCGCCCGAGAGAATTACAGATAACGTTTGCGTATATCTGATGTTCCGCTACATCCTTGGTTATACTTTAGAAATAGCTGTAGCGGAATATGGGCGTAGCCAGATATACGCTGTTGTGCGATGTGCTTTTTGCTTTCT
>WJOQ01000321.1 GCA_009618505.1 Clostridia bacterium
TTATGACTTTTTCCCAGGATGGTGTTATTAATGGGGGTAAGACGGGGTGCTGAGGCGTCACGACAAATCGGAGTGGTTAAAACTTTTTGGAAAACTAAACTGCTACAAAAAATCTTGGACGGAGTTTACTGAATACTTACCTAAATAACCAAGAGGGCGGGAGAGAATGAACCTGAAAATTGTAGTGGTTGGAGCGGGTAGTCTAAGTTTCACCTCATCACTATTTAGAGATTTTTGTCAGTTTGAGGATTTATTCGGAAGTAAAATAGTTCTCATGGATATTGATGAGTCAAAGTTGCCCCAGGTTTTAGATATAGCCAAGCGGATAAATAGGGTAGCTGGTGCTAATTACATTTTTGAAACTACTACTGATAGAAAAAAGGCTTTAGAGAATGCTGATTTTGTCATTATAAGTATTGAGAAAGCACGGATGAGTCTTTGGAGAACGGATTTTTCTATCCCAGAAAAATATGGTGTATATCAGCCTCAGGAAGAAAGTGGAGGCCCGGGTGGTTTTGCTCACTTAATGAGACAACTTCCAGCTATAATGGATATATGTCATGACATGGAAAAGATGTGTCCAGATGCGTGGATAATTAATCTCAGTAATCCTATGACCCAGATATGTTTAGCTATTCATCGATATACAAACTTAAAATTTGTAGGATTGTGCCACGGAATATACGAGATAAGAAAATGGTTAGCGAAGGTTCTCGGTGTAGATGAAAAAAGTTTAGATTTAAAAGCAGCAGGAATTAATCATTTTACATGGATTTTAAATATGAACTTAACGCCTAAGGGGAAAGCTATGTATCCATTGCTCAGGGAAAAGCTCTCTAATTTCGACCCTGCCTTTATGCCTCTGTCTCGTGATCTCTTTGATCTCTACGGCCTTTTTCCTTCTCCATTCGATAGTCATATCGCTGAATTTATACATCTTTGCCCAAAAGAAAAATGGCCTCAATATAATATGAAAAATTTTGATATTGATGATTATGCTTCTTGGCTCGATAGAGAAATAAGAGAAGTAATCGAGATAAGCGAAGATGAGGGAAAAATTAAAAAATATTTAACTGAAAGGTCCCCAATAATTGCCGTTGACATTATTTCAGCAATTGTCCATGGTCACAATACGCTCTGTTTAGCTGTTAATATTCCAAATGAGGGATGTATCTCTAACCTGCCTGAGGATTCTGTAGTAGAAATACCTGCTATTGCCTCAACCCAAGGAATACGAGGAATTAGTATGGGTAAACTACCTTCATCTGTTGCAAGTTTTTGTCAAAGAACACTAACCATCGATGAGCTTGCCGTTGATGCTATTATAGAAGGTAGCTATAATCTGGCACTCCAGGCTCTTGTTTTGGATCCTTATGTAAAAAGTATAGATACTGCCAAGAAGATATTGGATGAGTTTTTATCAGTTTACAGAGATTATGTTCCAGGATTGAAATAGCTTTTGCTTAGCTGAGAGTAAAATATAGAGGATTGGATAGCTTGGAAGAATAAATCAACAGCTCATTGAGAATATCACAACGAACTCTGAGAAGCAACTTCACAATCGCAGCTTATGGGATGCGTAACATCACTTAATAAGATGAAAGAGGGTATGGATGCTAACTTGTAAAATCATAAGTTCCAAGGAGATAGGCGATATTCATGATGCATCTTTAAATATTTTAAGAAAGATAGGTATTAGGGTAAACCATAGTGAAGTTTTTGATATTTTAGGCGATGCCGGGGCAGTTGTGGACAAGAAGACAAAAATTGTGAAGTTTCCTGAAAATATGGTAACGGAGAGTATTCAGAAGGCCGGTAAGAAACATACGCTCTATGGTCGGAATCCTTGCAGCGTAGCTAAATTTGGATACCAAGACCAACTCTTTTTATCCTCTGGAGGCCAGTATCTTTGGATAGACGAAACTACAGGGAAAAGACGTCCTGGAACTCTTGAAGATGCGAAGGCGGCTATCTTGCTAGGAGATGCTCTTAAACAAATTAACATTGTAGGCGCTTTTATTTTGCCAGCCGAAACTCCTTCCAAGGTCAGAGACATTCATCTATATGCTGATTTGATGAGGTATACAGCAAAGCCTTGTTTTGCCTGGATTAATAATGGAAAATCAGCAAAGTATATAATTGAGATGTTTGAAGTTGTCGCGGGTGGGAAGACACAGTTAAGAAGTAAACCCATGCTTGAGGCTTTCATTGAGCCTATTAGTCCTTTACAACTCAACAGGGAAGGACTTGAGATCCTTATCGAATTTGCTAAAGCAGGGCTTCCCGTTGGCTTTGGGCCGATGGCTATGACCATGGCCACCGCTCCTGCTACCTTGGCTGGGACAATAGCCCAGGAGAACGCCGAAATTTTAGCTGGTATTACCATCTCTCAATTACTTTCACCTGGTTTACCTATTACTTATTGGGGAATTCCACATATAATGGATCCTGCTACAGGAAATATTTCCTTTGGGTCACCAGAGCAAGGGTTAATGGCAGTAGCTATAACACAAATGGCTAAATGGTATGGTTTTCCAGTGGGAGTTAATGTTGGTCTTACTGACTCTAAACTTCCCGACAGCCAGAATGGCTTAGAAAGAGGGATGACCCTTTTATTAGGTGCTTTAGCTGGAGCAGATATCTTTGGACATATGGGAATAGTAGGTGCCGACCAGGGAGCAAGTTTAGCGGAACTAATTATAAATAATGAAATGATTAGCTATCTCAGGCGGATAATGAAGGGGTTTGAGGTAAATAAGGAAACAATTGCCTTTGAGGTAATTAGGCGAGTAGGCGTTGGTGGACATTTCTTGGAAGATGAGCACACCCTGAAGTACTTTAGAAAAGAGGTCTGGTTTCCTAGCCTTTTTGATCGGAATAATTGGGAGCTTTGGAAAGGAAAAGGGGGAAATTCCATACTAGAAAGGGCGGTTAAGAAAAAAGAAGAGATTTTGAATGAACATAAAATAGAGCCTTTGGATCGAGATATAGCCAATCGAATAGACGAGATTGTAAAAGAGGCGGAGAGGGATATTCTTGGAAGAGGATGAAATGGGATTTGCAAATGGGAAAAATCTCTGCGGTTTTTACACGTCCCTATTTACACTTTGATCTGTCTGAGGTTCAGTGCAAACGGATAGTGGAAGGGGCACTGACGCTACTCAATAAGACAGGGATTCAGTGTAAAAGCAAAATTGTCCAGCGTTTTGTGGCAACGAATTCCGGAATTCGAGTATCTACTGACCGAGTGTATTTTACGCGAGATTTTCTCGAAGACTATCTGGTACATATGCAAGCGGCATATCGGCCGGCGGAGAGCGATGGACATTTTCATCAAGATGCGCCGTGGTCTAGTTTGAATATTGCAGACCTACGGACTGGAACTGTCCGATCTGCTACAGAGAATGATTTAATTAGAGCAGTACGACTTTATGAAGGGATGGGGATATACGGTACTGTACCTCCAGTGGTTATTGGCACAATAGAACCACGCTACAGGGACCTTCTTTCAACGAAAGTGTGTTTAGAAAGTAGTCAAAGTTTTGGTGCTCCGATGGATACGCCCAGTGAAAGAAACCTGGATCTATTTGTAAAAATGTTTGAGGTAGTGGGACGGAAGCCAAACGTACTTGTAGAGCTGATTATTAATCCCTTGCGATTCAACGATCTGAACCTGGAATTTCTTCTACGACACCGGGGAGACGAGCGAATTAATATCTCGATAGGCGCTGGGATGCCTTGCAGCGGAAGTACTGCACCCTTGATGTTTCCAGCAGCATTTTCCCTGGCATTTGGTGAAGGGCTAGCCGCATCTATATTTACTCATCTATGTACAGGGGAGTATCCTATGGTCGGAGCAACGTTAGGCTTGTTTGATTTCCGCTATGCAAATTATGTAGTAGGTTCACCAGAGTGGTTTCTCTTAGATATGGTTTCTCGAAAACTATTTCAGTATCTAACAGGTTCTATATTCCATGGCGGGGCATTTCTTTCTTTAGCTCGTTGGCCGGATGCGCAAGCAGTACATGATCACACTGTATCAGCGGTACTGCAAGGACTTCAAGGAGCTCGGAGGTTTAGCGGATCAGGCCAGTTGTCGCATGACGAAGTGTTCAGCCCTGAAATTGTAGTGATAGATCGTGATATTCTTGCTGCAGCAGAACGTATAGCACAGGGTATCGAATGGGAAGAAGACCTTGATCGCTCTTCAGAGGTTATCCATGAGGGGTTGAACAAAGGTCACTTTCTTGATAATGAGAGCACGCTGTCTAACTTTAGAGATTTCTTTTTCGCAGGTAATTTATTTCGGGGAATGAACTTAGATCAGTGGCGAAAGCGTGGATCGATTCCATTAATTGAGGAAGCGTCTCGCATGGTAGATCGCATTGTAGCAGAATATGTTTTCAAGCGCTCGGTAGATAAGATACGTGAATTGGAGCATATTTATCAATATGCCATTAAAAGATGAGAACGAGATATATCGGTCAGACATTAAAGATAATTTCAAGAGAATCACTCTTGACACATTCTTTCCTCTGTGTATCAGATAGTTATCAGTGGATGAACTTTCCGGATGAGTTTCTCTTTCACAAGGGTAAGAGCAGCCTCTAAGTCCTTCTGTCCCCTTCTGCCCAAAGCATGCCAAGGGTTAGAATTTGAACAAGACCCTAGAATTTGCCAATGTCTTTCCATCTTTACATATCTCTAAACAAAGAGGTAGGTATCTGACCGAGAAGGAGGTCTGGAGATTCATAAAAAGTCATAAAGTTTCCCATTTAAGCGAATGAAAGTGACTACTTTCATTCATCCAAGGAGCTACCTTTATGAAAGCAGTAAGAAAGCAAAAAAAAGGAAAGGGTAACATTGAGTTAGTCGATGTACCCAAGCCTAAAATTGGGCCAAGAGATATTTTAATGAAGGTTTGGGCAGCAGGAGTTTGTGGGAGCGACCTAAATATCGAAGATGACACTCATTTTTATCGTGCTCCAGTTACAATTGGCCATGAGTATTCGGGAATTGTTGAGGAAGTGGGAAGAGATGTCAAAAAAGTAAAAGTGGGGGACAAGATCGTCGCCGATATTGAGGCCCCTGAGGGATGGCTCGGCGTAGAAATAGACGGTAGCTACGCCGAATATATGAGGATACCAGAGGTGGTTATTCATAAGTGTCCTTCCGATATGGATCTCGATGCTGCAGCATTGTGCGAACCTGTTGCAGCAAGCATCCACTGTTTTCAGGAAAGAAACACAATAAATGCAGGGGACTTTGTAGTAGTCATTGGTCCAGGACCAATGGGAATGCTTGCCGTCCAGTTTGCCAGATTGAGAGGGGCAAGAAAAATAGTCCTGGTAGGACTACGCTCCGATGAACAGAGACTTGAAATAGGTAAAAAGATAGGATCAGATAAAGTCTTCTATTGTGAGGATTGCTCCCTTCAAGAGATAATGGAGATGTCGGAGGGGGGAGCTGACTTTGTGGCTGATTGTGCTGGGACAGGTTCGGGAACGCAATTCGCCATAGATGTTGCCAGGCCAGCCAATACCGGACAGGGGGGAAAGGGGAAGATAACATTGGTCGCCATGTGGGGAAAGCCCATTACCTTGAATCTGGATAAGGTCTCGATGAAACAGCTTGATTTTAAAGGTAGTTGGAGTTGGAATGGATCTGAAACCTGGGATAGAGCAATTAATCTTCTTTACGGGGGTTTCATAAATTATAGAGATATGATTACCAGCAGGTATAAGCTTGAGGAGTGGAAAATCGCTTTTAAGAATTTAAGAGAAAAAAAAGACGTTAAAGCTTTCATCCATCCCAATGGAATAGATTGGAAATACTAATTTACCTTGAGTTAACCTTAGTATGAGGTACAAATTAGGATTATACATAGAAGTTTGTAAGATTATACCAGAAGGGAGATATGAGGAGTCTAGCCTATCAGTGCATTCATGAAAAGGAAGTTCCTAGGGAGAAGATTACTCGTCCTGGCTCCTCAGGGTGTGTAAACATCAGGAAGGTGTTCGATCCAGAAACAAATCTGACCCACCGTGCGATACTGGCTATCCACGAACATCCTGCAGACATGGATTCCATCGTACCTCACTACCACAGAAAAGTGGAGGAGACTGTTTACCTTATATCCGGAAGGGGAGAGATTAGATTAGGTTTTTGTCCAGAAAAAATGGAAAAATTTCCCATCAGAGACGGCACAGCATGGTATATTCCGCCTAACTGTTGGCACCTGGATCCATCTCTCTTTGAAGACGGGTTCTACTCCCCTTAAGTAGTACTCTACATGCTCTACAAAATCAAGATCATCATCCCTTACTAAGGTGACAAAATCTGTGCCCCATTTATGTTTTAATCTCCATAAGAAGTGTGCTCCCCAGTAACCTCTATCTAAAGTGAGAGAGTCAATTATTTGCCTCACCTTCCCCTTGCCTAAATGTTTCTCTATTTTCTTAAAGATAGAGACAAGCAGGACCCTCTCATCGCTATTTATGGGAGCTAAGGCACATCCTATGAATCTTAACCTTCCTGTGGTGGTAACATTCATTAAGAGCTCGAGCTTGTAGCCATATTTATACCTTTTCTCCTTTTTCTTCCATACTCTTCCCATTCCTTGAAAAGTTTTCCCATAAGGAACCTCTAGCTCTACTGCATCGGCTCCATATTCCTGACCTCTTATCCATCTTTTATCTCTTAAGAGGCGTATATGTTCATAGAAGGCTTTATCTGATTCATCCTTAAGAATCTTCTTCAAGTGATTCCTCAAGGTTCCTAAATCTATCACTCCTTTATCCTTCCCTTCAGCTTTCTTTATTCTTTCAATATTGAAGCCGATATCACCACTGAGCTTTCCGTCCTGAATAATCTTGCCAATTCCAGATAGCTTTCCTATGGAGAGCAGTTCTTTCATAATCAGAGTACCCAAGATAATTTTTGATAGATATCCATTATCTTTTTTTTGTCGTAGGATTCATTGCCGTTATGACATCCCAGAAACCCATCTCTTTCAAGAAATCAATGACAAATTCATTAGCTGTAAAATCACTCTCCACGACTTGCGTCTCTTCCCCATTAATAATAGCTTCGTCTATTTCTTTCTCATTCCTAATCCATACCTTAAGAGCTTCTCTCATTTTTTCCTATTCTCCTTTGTTTTTCTACTCTCTTTAATTTTCATTTCTCTTATTTTTTTAAATAGATCATCAATTCTTTTATTTAAGTGCCTTATATACTCAAGCCTTTTCTGAAATAGACGATACTCTTCTGTTTTCTTCTTTATTTTTTCAAGGTCCCTTTTTCTAATGTAGGTTAAGCGAGTCTTTCCTTTTCTTCTTTCTGATAGATAAGGATAGGGTCCGTGAAGTTTTCCTTTCTGGCAGTTGCAGTTAGGATTGCCACAGACAACCTTTCTTAAGATTAAAGAAGAGGCGAGCATCTCCTTTGCCCCGATTAATCTATTCTCTGCCTTCAATCTTTCTTCTCTCAAGATTGATATCTCTTGAGGCAAATCGCTAATATTCATAAACACCTACTTTCTCTTATTATTAACAGTAATAATAATATTTAACTGCTAATAATACAGCAAAAAAGAAAGAGGGAATCAATTTTGTTTTGTCTCCCTCTGGAATACTTATCAAATCTTACTTACAGGAACTTTCAATTTCTCTGTACCTAAAGGCTTAAATTTCCGCTTCTTGTAAAAGCTTATACTTCCGCTTTTATTACCTTAGAGTAGAGTGTTAAGGAACTCTAGTTTTAAACAAGTAGTAAAAGACCAATAACCCCTCTGCTTTAAGATTCTCTAGAACAAAATCAACCCCCTCAGGCCGACAGAAAACCTGAAACAAAAAAGATAGAATTCAAAAGCTCCTTGTAAAAAGGTGAGAAAACGAATCTTTTGAAGTTTACAAACTACCAAAAATGTTTGAATTGAGGCAGTTGGTTTTTGTTTTTCTCGAACATCTCCTTTACCATCTTTTCTATTTCGGCCAGGCTTAAAACGGCAGAGGTTAAAGGATCAAAACAGATTGCCTGAAATATCATTCTCGGATCACCACTAATAATACCATCC
>WJOQ01000233.1 GCA_009618505.1 Clostridia bacterium
TAACTTTTAAATATAGAATAGCTTTAGAATTGTTAAAAAGGCATAAATTCTCGATAGGAATTCTACTCCTTACTTCTCTTCTTAATCTGTGTAAAAGCACGCCATTGACTCCTTTTCTTTAAAATAAGACCCCCATTTTATCAGTATTCTATTTTAGAAATTGACGGCACTTTGTCCTCTTTTTTGCAGAATGATAACAACTCCTTTACAAATCGTCAATCTGAACGGAACTCTGAGAAGAGACTGCAGTATTTTTTACAATGATCACCCTCTGATAAATAGTGAACAGGATAACGACAAGAAGCTGTTGGAAGAGATTTCTTTTGCCTTCGGCGACCTGGCGACGTTTCGCGGATTGCCACGTCGTCCTGAACGCTTTCAGGACTCCTCCCAATGACAGGAAGGAACATATTTCACTCGTATTTCTAATTTGGAATCAAAACTAAATATGGAGGTTATATAAATGAATGTAGTACTCATAATTATTGATACCTTGAGACAGGATCACCTAGGTTGTTACGGGAACAAGTGGGTTAAGACACCTTATCTAGATTCTTTAGCCAAAGGATCGGTACTCTTCACCCGGGCTTATCCAGATTCGCTTCCCACTTTACAGGTGCGAAGGGTTCTACAAACTGGCTGTCGTATATTTCCCTTCATCGACCATAAGGACCACAAAGGTGATTTTGCTGGCGCACCTGGCTGGGGACCTGTTTCGGAAGAACGCGATACTATTGCTGAAATCTTACAGCGTAGTGGTTATCGTACAGCTTTTATAACTGATACTTATCATCAATTTAAGCCATCAAGAAACTTTCATCGTGGTTTTGATGAGTGGACCTGGATAAGAGGTCAAGAGGGCGATAATTATCGCTCAGGGCCTTATCCCTCGCAGGAAGAAATTATAGCTTATGTCCCTGAGAATTTAAGAACAGAAAGATTTATCAATTTCATTGGTAAGTATTTAATGAACGTAGCCGAAAGGCATTGTGAAGAAGATTACTTCCCGGCCCAAGTTTTCAAAACTGGAGCAAGATGGCTAGAGCGAAACCAGGATGCGGAAAAATTCTTCCTGGTGCTTGATTCCTTTGACCCTCACGAACCCTGGGATCCCCCCGTCTCTTATCGAAAGATGTATGATTCCAATGAGGATACTATTGATTTCTTAGCTTCCCTTTATGGTAGAGCCGATCAACTTAGTCCCCGCATCTTAAGACGCCTCAAGGCAAATTATGCTGGAGAGGTAACTCTGGTAGATCGCTGGCTGGGTTATTTCCTCAAAAAAATGGAAAATCTTGGGCTAATGGATAATACTCTGATTACGGTGATATCTGATCATGGACATTGTCTGGGTGAGCACAATTTGGTTTCCAAACAAGGACATCCTATGACACGAGAGATTGCTGATTTAGTTTTGATGATGCGCCATCCTGAAAAAGAGGGAGCAGGAATAACTTGTGATAGTTTAATCTATAATTTTGATTTACCTACCACCTTTCTTGCCAGATTAGGAATAGAGCCAGAAAAACCAATGGAGGGAAAAGATATTTGGCCTTTAGCTTTGGGCAAGAGAAAAGAGATATACGACCACATTACCTGTGGCTGGGGGCCATTTGTTATGGTGCGTGACAAACATTACTGGTACAATGCCTATCTTTGGGGGGAGGTTCCTCTTCTTTATGACCTAGAGAAAGACCCAAAACTGGAAGAGAATATTGCTGAGGAACATCCTGATATCTGTGAGCGGATGAAAGAGTTAGCTATTGCTGATGCTGGTGGTGAAGTTCCTGAGTTTTTAAAGAAGTTAAAAGGTAAGCCCGGATGCACCCCACTTCTGGCAAACTGATTTTTTTGTAAATACTGGTTTAGATGGAGAGACAGTTCAACTAATACCGAAGGACATGATTAGACTCCTCAACCTGCTCCGGGCTTATCTAGATAGAAAGTTGTAAGAGTGGCAAAAATAGCCATAATCTCATTGATACCTGCACTTTTCCTGCTTGGCATTTCTGCGCCTATAGTTTCTGGAAGGCCGGTTTCTCTGACAGTTTCAGTGCTTGAGGTGCAGCAAGTACAAGCTCAGAACCCTGTTGTTGAAGTCAGCTTAGTTAAGTTAGCATCTGATGATACTGAGACACCTATAATTGAGACCAAAGACAAAGTAGTTGTTTTTGTCCTTGATTGCTTCCGAGGAGAAGAGAGTCACGGCAAAAATGTTCTAGGAATTATTCAAAAGAGTAACTTTGGCAAAGGCGAAGTAAAAGCGGTTGATTTAGGTGATACCATTGATAAGAAAGACTATTTAGAGGCTTTGGCTAGAGTCTTAGATCATGTTAGAAATCGTCCTAAAGCTCGGGTAGTTGTTAATCTCAGTTTCGGTAGTTATAGTTATGACCCTTCAGAACATACCCTTATGGGAGAGCTTTCCAATAAAGGAGTCGTAATTATTGCAGCAGCAGGTAATGAAAATACATCTTCTCCATGTTATCCGGCTGCTTATGATGAGGCGATAGCAGTTGCGGCGGTGAGTAGCTCAGGAAGAAAGGAGAGATATTCTAATTACGGGCCCTGGATAGATATAGCAGCTGAAGGTCATTTACAGACTGAGATACAATCAATAGAAAGTAAGAACTACGGTGTTTATAGGGAGGAAAAGATTACCTATCTAATAAAAGGAGGCACCTCTTTTGCAGCTCCCAGGGTCACCGGGCTCATTGCCTACTTACTCTATCAGAGACCAGATTTATCTTCCCAAGATATAGTTGAGCTTATCAACAATACAGCCGAACCTATAGAAGAGTATCTATACGATCAGGGTGAACTGGGCGCCGGCAGGTTGAATTCCTATGGAGTGCTTCGAAAAGCAG
Organism: Clostridia bacterium; assembly: GCA_009618505.1. The sequence continues at coordinate 2,868 of WJOQ01000233.1, forward strand.
ATTATTTCTTTGAAAGTATAATCAAGGCACAGATTATAGGACTATTTCTTTTCGCTATTATATGGCTAGTAGAGTGTATCATGGGATTATTCAGAGGCCCACGAGACTTCATAACACCTTTGGCTCATAAGAGTAATAACAATAGCCACCAAAGGGTTGTTCCTGGGGAATTTGGTGAGCACAGCAGTATTATTCTTAGTAGGTTCATTAAGCGTAATTATACCTCCATATCTGTGGTGGATTGCGGAAAGAGAAAGAGAAAAAAGATATCAGGAATTATATACCTTAATGGAAACACGGCGTAACAACGAACAACACGGCAAAAACGACTAATGCACAAACCTCCCACGTTACACTCCCCAACCGGATTGACAAGTGCTGAGGTCTGGGTTAAGTATGCCAATCCAGGTTTTTGGCAAGTCCTAGGTTGGTGAATTAGTCTCATGCTAATCGCAAATTCTCCTTTCTCTTCAAAGTATAAGGTTAACTCCAGTAAGAAAAATCTTGATAATTTCCCAGATTTGACCTAGAATAAAACGGTATGGAAAGGAATAGACTGTGTCTGAGATTGAAGTGAGGATGATGTGGGCTCCGGGAAAGTACATCCAAGGTCAGAATGTTCTTGCAAATTTGGGTGTATATGTGCGGCTTCTGGGAGAATCAGCATTGATTATTTCTGACTCGAGGGTTTACAATCTGGTAGGCAAAGCCATATCAGACGCTCTCAAAGCCAGGAAAATAAGATATGGGTGGACAGAATTTTGTGGTGAATGTTGTTTTGAGGAAATAGAGAGAATTAGCAGGCAAGCTGAGAAAGGAAGAGCCGAAGTCATTATTGGAGTGGGAGGTGGCAAAACCCTGGACATAGCCAAGGCGGTAGCAGTTAACCGAAAGGTACCGATGGTGATGGTACCCACAATTGCCGCCACAGATGCACCAACTAGTAGCAGTTCCATAATTTATAGCAAGGAAGGTGTGTTTGAGAAAGTGCTTTCCCATTCTAGGAATCCTGAATTGATAGTGGTAGACGTCGGAGTAATCGCCAAAGCTCCAGTACGATTTCTGGTATCAGGCATGGGAGACGCTTTAGCTACTTGGTTCGAAGCAGATGCAACTTTCAATTCTGATTCAGACAACGAAGTAGGTGGAAAGCCGACCCGAGCCGCACATATTCTGGCAAAGCTATGTTTTGATATACTTATGAAGCATGCCCTACCCGCAAAACTGGCCGTGGAAAAGGAACGGATTATACCTGCTGTTGATCTTATTATAGAAGCCAATATCCTTCTAAGCGGTCTCGGTTTTGAGAGTGGAGGACTTGCAGCGGCGCACGCCATTCATAACGGATTGACCGTGTTGGAGGAAACACACAGCTATCTTCACGGAGAGAAGGTAGCCGTAGGTACTGTAGCCCAGCTATTTCTGGAATCAAAGGACAAGTCGATAATCAACCAAGTTTTGACCTTTTGTAACCAGCTAAGACTTCCCATGAGTCTAGGAGACCTTGGCCTCGCTGCGCTGTCTCCTCCAAGGCTGATGGAAGTGGCAGAAGCAGCATGCAGAGCCGAAGAGAATATACATAATGAACCATTCGACGTTACTCCTAAGATGGTGTCAGATGCTTTGTTGGCGGCTGACGTTTACCTCAGAGAATTCAGAGCCCAACAACAAAGCACATCCTTATAGCCAAAAGACCCAAATAATTGACACAGTAAAATAAGGATGATATAGATAGCGCAACAGACAATTGCTATTGTAATGTGTGGTTTTGGTCTTCTTTCTGCTTGTTGGAAAGCGGTTGGCGTTGTATAGAGCCCTGCCTACATAGGAAGACCATTCTTTATCATTTACTAGGGCAAAAAGAAATTTAGCATGAGGAAGGTTTGCAGGTGTATGCAAAGGTTGACCATGCGACTCTGGAGTTGCTAATCGGTCTATTTGGCAAAGAGGCAGTTTTGCTCGATCCTGACCTTCTAGAAATGTATACCCACGACGAGGTCCCTGGCTTGAAGGCCCAGCCGGAAGTGGTTGTCAGAGCGAGGACGGCGGAGCAGATTTCAGAATTGATGAAATTAGCTAACCAGAAGAGAATACCCATAACCCCGCGCGGTGCTGGATATGGTCTTTCCGGTGGAGCGGTCCCTGTTTGCGGAGGAATAGTCCTCTCTCTGGAAAAGATGAACCGAATTCTGGAAATTGATAAAAAGAATCTGATGATAACTGTTGAACCTGGTGTCGTAACCGGTAAGATTCATGAAGCGGTAGAGAAGGAGGGGCTTTTCTATCCGCCGGATCCGGCCAGTCTTGATTCCTGCTCTATTGGCGGCAACGTGGCAGAAGGTGCGGGAGGACCCAGGGCAGTTAAATACGGTGTTACCAAAGACTATGTGTGTGGACTGGAAGCCGTTTTGCCCTCTGGTGATATAATCACATTAGGCGGAAAACTTGTCAAAAACGTCACCGGCTATAGTTTAGTCGACCTTCTCATAGGCTCTGAGGGTACCTTAGCCATCATAAGCAAGATTATCCTTCGGCTGATACCCCTTCCCAGGGTAACCATAGACCTATTGGTAGCCTTCAACGAATTTCAATCTGCAGCAGATACGGTCTCAGCTATTATCGAACAGCACATACTCCCTACAACCATTGAATTTATGGAACAGGACTCTCTTTTAGCCTGCGAAAAATACCTTAAGAAACAACTCCCTTTACGTGAAGCGGCTGCTTTTCTCCTCATTAAACTGGATGGAAATCGCAAAGAAGATGTAGAAGCTCTCTGCGAGAATGTTGGTGAGATCTGTCTTGAACACGATGCCATTGATGTTCTGGTTGCCAGTGACCGTTCCACCCAGGACAGACTCTGGGAAGCCAGGCGTGTCATCATCGAGGCACTCAAGAGCAGGAGTCCAGTTAATCATATGGAGGACATCGTCGTTCCCCGTGCTAGGGTCAATGACTTCCTTCGAGAGATAAAAAAACTCCAGGAAAAATACGAGTATCCGATAATTTGTTTTGGCCATTCAGGCGACGGAAATGTCCATGTTAATATTCTCAAAGAAGATCGTCCGCAGGGTAAATGGGCTAGAACTATTCCTAGAATTAGTGGAGAGATTTTTGATATTGCTCTTAGCCTGGGTGGGCAAATAACTGGCGAGCATGGAATTGGTGCCACCAGGAGGAACTACCTGGAGAAAGCGGTGGGCCCAAAAACCTTGCAGCTCTTTCGCGGCATCAAACAGCTCTTTGACCCCAACAACATTCTCAATCCAGGCAAAATTCTTCCCGACTAAAGGCGCAGGCCAGATATTATTACAAGAATAGAGTCCTAAGTTTCTGAATTCTGGTAAATAGCCTGAGCAGTTTGAAACCCAATTGTTGCATCATCAATAATGCCATGTTTCTTTAATTCCTCTCCAATACAATTAAGCAGCCTGCCTACTTTATCTTTTGTGGAAGAGTGACCCATCAGTCCAATTCTCCAGGCCTTTCCACTGAATTCTCCCAGACCACCACCAATTTCAATATTATACCTCGCTCTTATGTTTTGACGAAGTTTACCTTCTTCTAATCCATCGGGAAGGTAGACAGCGTGCAGCATAGGAAGTCTTTCATTCTGTTTTTTCACCACGTAGGTGAAACCTAATGTTTCAAGCCCAGCTTGAAGGGCTGCGGCATTTCTTCTGTGACGCTGGAATCTCGCATCAAGTCCTTCTTGTAACACTAATCTGAGTGCCTCATGCAGGGCATAGATCATATTTATGGGAGCGGTATGATGATACTTTCTCTGATATCCTTCATTCCAGTACTGTTCTATCATCCCCAAATCAAAATACCAACTTCTTGCTTTTTTTTCTCGTAGTTTGTGCATTGCTTTTTCATTTAAAGTAATGGGAGAAAGTCCTGGCGGCACACTAAGGCATTTCTGGGTTCCACTGTAAGCGGCGTCGATTCCCCACTCGTCCATCTTTACTTCTGTTCCCCCTAAAGATGTTACCGTATCAACTAGAAATAGGGCACCATTTTGATGAACAATCTGGCCAATTTCTCTCATATGTTGTTGATGAGCACCAGTAGATGTTTCTGCGTGCACCAGAAAAAGTGCATGGCACCTGTTTCTGGAAAAAACTTTTCTTATCTCCTCAGGCGTAACCACAGTTCCCCATTCTAGGTCAATCGGTATGACTTCTCCGCCAAAACGAGATACTGTATCGGCAATTCTTCCTCCAAATACTCCGTTTCTAACAACAATTACTTTATCCTGAGGGTTGATGAGATTAGCTACCAGGGTTTCCATTCCAGAGCTTCCAGTACCAGAGATGGGAATGGTCATCCGATTCTCGGTTTGATAGAGCATTCTCAACATAGCCTGGGCTTCGTCCATTATTTTAATGAATTCTGAATCGAGGTGACCTATAGTGGCTGTTGACATTGCCCTTAGAACTGCTGCCGGTACATCGCTTGGCCCAGGCCCATGTAAATGTATCTCTAAGTTGCGCTCATAGGTTGGATTGACTTTCATCTTTCTTCCTCCTGGTCTGTTTAATCTGCTCTCATTTCATTGAGTCCACTTACTCACTATCCCTCTAATGAATAACTGAGTCCTTGATTTCCTAAATCTTAATACTTGTATTCTAGTCTTCTGCTGACATAAGGTCAAGAAACGCGGTTTCTCGAACAAACTTTTTCTTCAAATAATTTCGTAATTGTTTCACACAATCCTTGAATCATTATTTCATCAACTCCACCTTATCTCCATCATACAACGCATGTTCTAAACCAACTATCTGCCCTTCGTATTTTGCCGAAACCCCAGTTATTCTTGCCCTATTGAATTTTTGCAAGAAACGTTTACCAAGTCTTTCAATAAAATGACCTGTTGTTACCTCTTGGCTTGCAGGAAAAACTAAGGGTTCTCCTTCTATTTTTCCATTTTTTATACAATATATTCTTTTAATGTTGAGTAAGAGATACAGTTGCCCGACAATTGATTTGGTATCATTAATATCCACAACAGTTAAGTCTATTCCTTTTATATCAGTCCAGCTTACTACTAGAGCCGGTTTCTCTACTATTTGATCAAGAGGTCGGTATCTATGTTCTTTACTATTTGAAAAAGGCATGTTTGTAAGTAAAATAAGATGATTCTCTAATTGTCTGACGGCCAAATCAAAATCTTCTCTTGTTCTGATGCAAACACACAGAA
>WJOQ01000277.1 GCA_009618505.1 Clostridia bacterium
ATAATATGACAGATTATTTAGTGGGTACAGATATAGGAACAGGGGGAACAAAATCAGTATTGATAGACACAGAAGGAAACGTCCTGGGAAGTCACTATATTGAGTATCCTCTTATTTTCCCCAAACCAGGTTGGGCTGAACACAACCCTGAGTGGTACTGGAATGCTGTAGCTGATACTATAAAGGCTTCCATTAAGGAATCCAGGGTTAGTTCCAAATATATTAAGGCGGTCAGTATAAGTGCTCTTTCGCCAGCCTGTATCCTGGTGGATAAAAATCTAAATCCTTTGCAGAATGCTCATATCTGGATGGATAGAAGAGCTACTAACGAATGTCAGTGGCTTAAAGAGAACATCGGGGAAGATGTCATCTTTGAGTTGACCGGCAATATTATTGACCCTTACTACGCTGCTAGCAAGCTCATGTGGGAAAAAAACAATCGACCTGATTTGTATAAAGAGACATACAAGCTGCAAACAGCGGCAGACTATCCAGTAGCGAAACTTACCGGGAAGGCTCTTACTGATTATTCCAATGCTTCTCTGATTGGAATAGCCTTTGATATTGTTAATCGCAGGTGGGATGAGAAAATGATTGAAAAAATAGGTCTGGATGTTAATAAATTCCCCCAGGCATATCCCTGCGACCAAGTTATTGGTGAGGTCACCAGCCAAGCAGGGAGAGAAACTGGCCTAGCTCCAGGCACCCCAGTAGTTGCCGGAACGGTTGATTACAATGCAGCTTCACTGGCTATGGGGGTTATCGACGAAGGAGATAATTCCCTGGTTATGGGAACCGGAGGTGTATGGGGAGTGGTACACAGTGAACCTAACTTCACCAAAAATTTGGTTACTATTATTCCTACTGCTTATTCTCGTCAAAAATATACCACCACAGCTACTCTGGCCTGTTGTGGAGCTTTAATGAAGTATTTTAGAGATACTTTCGGGCAAGCCGAGCAGATTACAGAAAAACAGTTGGGAGTAAGTGCCTATGAAATAATGAATCTAGAGGCGGAAAAAATTGCAGCGGGGAGTGATGGGCTAATTATTCTTCCCTATCTTATGGGCGAAAGAGCTCCTATCTGGAATCCTTTGGCCCGGGGAGTGCTCTTTGGCCTCTCCCTAACTCATAAGAGAGGACACATTATCAGAGCTATGATGGAATCTGTGGGTTATGCAGTCTTACATAACATAGAATTGGCTAAACAAAGCGAGATAAGTATAAACTCTCCTCTCTTCTTGGGAGAAGGCGGAGCACAGTCCTCTTTATGGAGACAAATTATCTCAGATATCCTTAATAAAGAATGCGTCTACATTAAAGAATTCAGAGGAGCTCCGCTAGGGAACGCTATCAACGCTGGAGTTGGCGTAGGTATTTTCAAGGACTATCACATAATCAAAGATTGGCTCACCATTACTGATGAGATAAAACCCAACCCAAAGCTACATCAACTTTATAATAGAATGTACCGTATTTACCGTGAGCTTTATCCTGCTTTGAAGAAATATTATAAGGAGCTGGCTCAGATAAATTGATATACCTAAAACCATATTAGTAAATATTTACTCTTTGGCCTTTATTTAGGTTTTTTTGTAATCAATAAGACGCATATGCTTTATAGCTCTCAAAGAATATACAACTGCCGTAATTCCAGAATGCAATAAGATAAAAACCAAAGAATAGACTAAAGCATTTGAGGAGTAAAGAGGAGTTAACAGTACACCCACCAGAATGGGTATATTATATAGATTCCTTCTACCAGCTATCCTTTTGAATTTCCTTTCAAAATCCCCGCTATCGTCTAGACTTCTACCCATCGCCCTTCTAAATTGATCGTATATGTGTCGGTAGAATGTTGTAAAGAGAATTATAAACATACAAAGAATCAATGGAGTGCTGCTGCCTGTTGAACGAAAAAGAAACCAGGAAAGAGCAATAAACCAGGAAAATTCATATAGCAAATCAAAAGAATGTTCCAGGGAGCCAACTCTGCTTATTTTAAGTTTCACCCTTGCTAGCTTACCATCTAGACCATCAGCTATTCCCACAACAAAAGTTAAAATTGAGGCAGGAAGTAAATAACCAAGAAGGAACAAGCTAGTTACAACATAAGCCAGGATATTCACCCCTATAGATAATTGATTCGGGGTGACATTAAAATTGACTATCCATGATACAAGCCTGTTCTCTATTGGTTTATGGACATAACAAGCTAGAGCGTCAGAAGGGTTCTTACTTGCATTTTCAACAATAATTTTTTTCGCTTTTTT
>WJOQ01000117.1 GCA_009618505.1 Clostridia bacterium
GTCTATCTTTTAAAGGGAAGGCCGAGAAAGGTTATTGTTTCCAGTACTCTTTTCTGGCGAAGAATTCGTCAGGCTCTTCCTGCTCAACGTCCTCGATGGCGGCTGCCTCCTGAACTTCTTCTCTTCCTCCAGATTGCCCTCCTCACTTTACTTATTATGGCCCTGGCTCAATTCCTTGTCTCCAGAAAGGAAAAGAAGGAATTCATAGTAATAGTTATGGATACTACAGCCAGCATGCAGGCAACTGACCTCATTTCCAACCGTTTGGCTGTAGCTAAGAAAAGAGCTCAGGAGTTTATTGAAGAGCTTCCCAAAAACACGCAATTAGCTTTAGTTCAGGCTGGCAAGCGGCCTCAGCTGATAGCTAATTTCTCTGATGAGAGGTCCTATCTCTTAATCAGACTGAAAGCTCTAACCGCTGCTGATGTGAGAGGAAATGAGACAGCAGTCCTGGAATTAGCCAACTCCATTCTTCCCACCCAGACTCAAGGAAGAGTTATCTTTTTTACTGATGGTGCTTTTGATCTTGATTTAGATTCTTTGCCGCAAACCGTAGAACTTGTTTCTCTCGATAAAAAAAATTCTCGCAACCTGGCCATTACCTCTTTTGAGTTGAGGCCCAGGACAGAGGATAGTGAGAAATATGAGCTATTAGTTAAAGTAACAAATTTTTCTTTACAAAAAGAAAGATTTTCTCTCAGACTATGGCTGGGAGAAAACCTGATATTCAAAAGTGAATTAGCTCTTTCTTCCCAAGAAGAAAAAAAATATATTCATAATTTGGAAGTCAAGGAGAAAACTATTTTAAAGGCAGAAATCTATCCTTATCCTCAGGATGATCTGGCAATAGACAACACCGCCTATGCTCTACCTGGCTTCTCTGAACGTTTAAATGTGCTTCTGGTAAGTAGGGGAAACTTATTTCTGAAAGCTACTCTGGAGAGTTATCCCCAGGTTAACCTTTACCAGAAACAAACAATTCTTCCCGAGGAGCTCTCTGGTTATGATCTGATAATTTTCGACAATATTGTTCCTCCTCCACTGAAGAGGGGCAATATAGTTTGTCTGGGAGTTCTACCACTCAATCTTTCTTTGGAAGAGCAAGATCCACAGCCCAATCCCATCTTGACTGAATGGCAAACGGACCATCCCCTCCTGCGCTTTGTCAATCTTAAAAATATGAATGTGAGACAATCCCTGGGAATCGAAACTCTTCCTGAGGCTGATATACTTCTCAGGTCGTCGGCAGGTCCTCTGATACAAGTTTGGCAGAGTGGAGGATTACGTCTCTTGTTCATTGGTTTTGATCTCTACTACTCCGATTTTCCTCTTCAGATTGGCTTTCCTATCTTTATCTTCAACCTTCTTCAGTGGTTTCATCCCCAGGTTTTTGATCCCACTTACTCGCAGATTCAAACCGGAGAGGAATTTGTGATTTTTCCCAAAGCTCAAAAAGAGGAGATCACCATTGTTAATCCTCATAATGAGATAATCACAATTGAAGACCGGAAGGATCCTCTTATTTTCTCTGAGACTACAATAGCCGGAGTTTATACCCTTGATGGGAAAAGTCTCTTTACGGCTAATCTTCTTAGTGCGCATGAATCAAATCTTCTTTCCCGAGTTACATTTTCTGCTGCATCCAGAGAGGTTAATAGACAAGTGAAAAACGAGTATTCAGAGAGCAAGTTATCCCTTTCTCCCATGCTCATTCTACTATCTTGTCTGCTTCTTTTTATAGAATGGTACCTTTATCATTTTCCTGCTGCTATTGGTAAAAAAAAGAGTAAATTCAGCAAAAGGACAGCTTGAATGTTCATCCAATTTTCCCATCCCTGGTTTCTCCTTCTGGGAATTCTCCTTGCTTTCATCTGGTATATTTCTAGGCGGGGCCATCCCTTACTTTCCGCTGGTAGAAGAAAAATTGCTCTTCTTCTTCGCCTCCTTATACTTACTTTCTTGATCTTAGCTTTGGCCGGAATCAAAATCTCCTTACCTACCAAAGATAGGACTATTTTTTTTCTCTTAGATGTTTCTGAGAGTATAAATGCGCAAAATAGAAAGAATGCCCAGGACTATATCAAAAAATCCCTTAAAAAGATGAAGGAAGGAGATAAGGCAGGAATCATTGTCTTTGCCAGGCAAGCTTTTGTGGAATCCCTTCCCCAGGGTCGACTCGAGTTTTCCAATCTTCTTACCAGAGTGAATGCTGACTATACCAATATTGTGGCGGCTCTCGAGTTGGCAGTAGCTAACTTTCCCCAAAAG
>WJOQ01000113.1 GCA_009618505.1 Clostridia bacterium
CTTGGTTAATGTGCTTTGCGGAGGCTAGGATATAAGATAGAGTTTCCTGGACTCATCACTCAGGGTTATCTACTTCTCTCTCACTCGTGCCAGTTCTTTGAAGTCATCTTTGAGATGCTGGTAAATCCTTCGATAAATTCGGTAATAATCCATATAAATTTGGTGGTTTTCCGGTGAAGGTTCCATCGGTTCTATATACTCTGACCACTGCCTGGCCACTGAGAAATCTCTAAAAATCCCGGCAGAAACCCCAGCAAGTATTGCATCTCCATAGGGAGCACCAGTCCGATTCTTCAAAAAGACGGTGGGGACATTGAAAACATCGGTTATGATTTTTCTCCAGAGTTGACTCCTCGCCCCACCCTCATTGAGCACAATGGGATAATTGATCTTCCAGCCAGTTTTTTGAATAATTTCAAAATTATGGTATAGAGCATAGGCGACTGACTCCATCATTGCTCTTACAATATGGCCTTTGGTATGCGAGAGGGAAAGGCCAAAGATTACTCCGCGGGCGTTCACATCCCAAATAGGAGTTCTCTCTCCCATGAAGTAAGGAAGAACCACCAGCCCATCACTTCCCGGGTTTATCTTTTCTGCTTCCAGGTTTAAAAGATCATAGGAATTTATCTTGAGGACTCTCTCCATCTCTACCTCAAGTTGACAGAAGTTATCGCGCATGTAGCGCAAAAGCTGTCCACCGGTAATGGTACTGGGAACAGTGACATAAGTATGACCAGAATCAATCGTATGGGCACAAGCAATCATGGGTTTCAGAAAATTTGTGGTTTTGTGAACTATGCCGAAATTTCCCACGCTACCCAGATTCACGTGGATATCACCTTCATAGATAGCTCCCCCACCTACCCATCCAGCGCAGCAATCAACCGTTCCGGCACAAACCGGTGTTCCTGGATAAAGCCCAGCGGCTTCTGCTGATTCTCGAGTCACCTCTCCGATAATTTCCTCACAGGGATAAGCCGGAGGAAGGAGTTCGGGGTCAATATTTACCGCCTCCAGCATTTTTTCATCAAAACGATGATTCCTGATGTCCCAGGCTACTCCATGAAAAGCTCCTGCCCCGTAGTTAACGGTAGCCTTGCCCGTAAGCTTTAACCTGATAAAACCATCGATGGTCAGAACCTTGTATATCTTTTGGTAGAGTTCCGGGCGGTTCTTTTTTTCCCACATTAGATTAACTATCAAGGGATGATCATCCAGACGATTACCGGTCAGCTCAAAAATTTCATCTTCCCCAATGTTTTTCTTCAGCCACTTAACTTCATCAGTGGCTCTTCTATCCATCAGGTTATAGGCAGGATGAATAGGTTGATGATTTTTGTCCACCATCACCATGGAGGGAAGAGCAGAGGAAGTTCCAATGCCACGAATTTCACGAGGGTCAATTTGAGCCTGATTAATACATTCTTTAATAATCTCTCCTGCTATCTGCCAGTAAAGATGAGGATCATGCTCTGACCAGCCAGGCTTTTTGGTAATTATCGGATATTCCCGAAAAGCATAAGCAAGGACTTTTCCTTCAGTGTTAATTATGCAGGATTTAGCTCCACCGGTACCATAATCTATCCCCATCAGATAATCTACCATTAAGTTCATCTCTTTTCACTTTCTTACCGAGAAGGACATTATTGAACATTAACCTTTTCTGGGTGCAACATAACCTCTATTGCTTTCCGAAGCATTTCCGGCTTAAACACCTTTTTCCAATCGGATTTAAAAACCCAATCTTTTCCTAAATTGGCAGCAACTTTTGCTGCATCAGAGAAATCCGCCTCGATGGCCCCAAAAACAATAGCTAATGAAATATTGATGTGTCCCAATATAAACGATTTAGCGGCCTCTTTTGGCACTCCACAGGTAACCGCAACATCAACCGCTTCTTTTAAGATAGATGCGGCTGCACACCCGATAACCTCGGATAAAGCTGGTTCAAGTATAGCCATCTGTTCAAGAGTAACTCTATAACAGTTATCAACAGGGGCAAACATTTCACAGCAAAGTTTCTGTGCTTTGTTAAAATCTTGCTCCGAACCCTTTATCAAAGCAATAACGATATCTTGAACCGCTGCAATACCACCAAAAAAATCTCTCCTGGCCTCAAGAGTCTTTTGTTCTCTAAAGAGAGCAGGATGGCATGGATGAGTTACCACATAAGTAATATTCTTACGTGTGGGAATACCACCTGCATAAGGGACAGCCGGATCAAGCAATACTATGGTGGCATCCCTCTTTAGTAT
>WJOQ01000031.1 GCA_009618505.1 Clostridia bacterium
GTAAAAATATTACCCATTATCTTTTCATGTCTCCTTTATCTATGGTGAATCATATCTCGATACTTGATATTCTCGATACTTGATACTCGATACTCGTCTTTGATCTCCTTCTATTCCGTTTTGCTTTTTGTCTTTTGCGAGCATCAAGTATCGAGAATCGAGTATCCAGGATTTAAACTTCTTTTTCTTTTTGACCATTCACTATTCACGACTTGGTCCAGGTATTATTGTGGAGTAATTATAGCACTTCCATCCATATAGGCAAGCAATGAGTGAATCGTATTTCGTGAATGATATCTCGATGCTCGATACTGGATACTCGATTTAATTCATCCCTCGTTCTTTGTCTTTCTTCTTTTACGAGTATCGAGCATCTAGAATCGGGTATTTAGAACTTAGACTGTTTTCACTTCCTTGTTTGCGATTCACTATTCACTAATAACCATTCACTGCCTTTGAGGAGTTGACAGTTTTTCTATTTTTGCTAAGATAAGGAAAACTACTAAGGGAGCTAGATTAGAATGGCAGTAGAAATTCTTAATAGTGGAGTACTTGTACTGAATAGTGTATGGCAGGTAGTTGATGTATGTTCAGTAAAAAGAGCTGTCTGCTTACTTTATTTAAGGCACGCTCAAGTAGTGCTTAAAGAGGGAGGCTCTTTATACACCTTTGGCTTTGAAGATTGGAAGGACTTCTCTCAAGATTACTCTAGTGATGGCCAGATAATAAGAACTATTACTTACAAACTGAGGATACCCCGTATTATTCTTCTGTTTATTTACGATAAGATTCCTCCACGAAAGGTGAGGTTTACGCGCAGGAACGTATATAAAAGAGATGGAAATAGATGTCAGTATTGCGGAAAGAAGTTCAAATCGGAGGATTTGAACCTGGATCATGTGATTCCTGTTTCGCGTGCAGGGAAAGATAGTTGGTATAATGTTGTCTGCTCCTGTGTCCCTTGCAATCTTCGCAAAGGGCATAAGTCTCTAGTTGAGGTGGGAATGAGCCTTATCAGAAAGCCTACCCGACCTAATTGGAGATCTTTTGTTAAATGCAATTTTGCTGAAATAAACGAGGAAAACTGGAAAGACTTTCTCGACCTTGCTTATTGGAATGTTGAACTAGAAGAGGATAAGGACTGATGTATAAAGACGAAGTAGTTTTGAGTACAAATTTCTCTGAAGTAGAACTCTTTAAAAAAGGAAAGGTACGAGATATTTATCAGATAAAGGATGAGCTTCTTATTGTAGCTACCGATAGAATTTCAGCCTTTGATTGCATTCTTCCCGATGGGATCCCTTACAAAGGAAAGATTTTGACTGGATTATCAAAATTTTGGTTCAATACGACTCAAGATATTATTTCTAACCATCTAATTAGTAGTGAAGAGGAAAACCTTCCCAGGATTCTATTTCCATTTAGGAAGATTCTAAAAGGAAGGTCTATGTTAGTTAAAAAGAGTGAACCTGTTCCTATTGAGTGTGTAGTAAGGGGATACCTGGCTGGTTCGGTTTATAAAGAATATAGAACACATCATTCGATATGCGGTATAGCACTTCCTCAGAAACTAAGACTGGCGGACCGACTCCCCGAACCTATCTTTACCCCGGCTACCAAGGCAGAAAAAGGTCATGATGTAAATATCAGTAAAGAGAAAATGAAAGAAATGATTGGAAGTGAATTAACGGAAAAGCTAGAAGAAATTAGCCTGAAGATATACAAAAGGGCAAGTAAGTTTTTAGACTGCCGGGGTTTTATTCTTTCCGATACCAAGCTAGAATTTGGCTTCCATCATGGAGAAGTCATTCTTATAGATGAACTTTTAACTCCTGATTCTTCAAGATTCTGGTCCAAAAAAGAGTATAAACCAGGTTCTTCACCAATAAGTTTTGACAAACAGTTTCTACGGGACTATTTGTCAGAACTAGACTGGGATAAAACGCCCCCTGCTCCCTCTCTTCCTCCTGTCATAATAGAAAAAACAAGTAAGAAATACCTGGAAGCTTACCAAGAGATTACTGGCAAGAGGTTAGATAAGTGATAAGATTTGACGAATTTCCCGGTTTCATTATTATGATAATTAAATATGTATTTTGATTTCTCAGGCAGAATGTATGGAAGGGGGTTTACTGTGAAAAGAGAGGTAGATTTGCAATGAAAAATGATAGTTCCTTATTGGAAGTAAATGACCTTAAAGCCTATTTTTATTTAGACGAGGGTGTTCTGAAAGCAGTAGATGGAGTTAGC
>WJOQ01000111.1 GCA_009618505.1 Clostridia bacterium
TCTGGGGAGCGCACTTCTTATGGAAATTAAAACATAAATGGGGTATAGATTTTGTCACTTTAGTAAGGGATGATGATCTTGATTTCGTAAAACATGTGGAGTACTACTTAAGAGGGGTAGAGCCAACCTTCAAAGAAAGATGGATAACGGTTAAGAAAAGAGGAAAGGAGGAGGAGAAAAAGAAGATAAAGATATGTGGCATCAATGGACTTTCTCTAAGAAGATACTCGAGCGAGGGAAAAGAAAAGGACTTAGGTAAAGTTAATTGTGTTATTGTCTATGATGAATATAAGGGAAAGATAAGAAAAAGAATCTATGTTACTACCTTGGATGCTAAAGCCGACCCTTTCAGAATCTACAGGCTCTATAAGGATAGATGGACAATTGAGAATCAGGGGATAAGGTATCTATCCCAAAGATGGAACTTGAGAGATTTAGCTGGAAGAAAACTTAACTCCATCCAGGCAAGAATCTTGACCGTCCTTACTCTCTATAATGCAGTAAAGATTCTAGAGATGAAGTACGAAGACAAAATGGAGAAACTTCAGAAGAAAATGAGAGAGAAAGGGGAAAGATCCTATCTTTCTGGCTGTGCTTTGATAATTTATGGAAGAGACAAATATTATGGCATCTTCAGTGCAGTTAACTATGCCAATCTTACCACTAAGAAGAGAAATAAAGAAATCGCCAGAGAACTAGAGAAAATGTTAACTGAGAAGGCTTCCAAAAAGAAAATAGGAGAGTTTATAAAAAAACTAAAACAAGAATAATTTTCCTGCACTCTCCTTTCAAATTCAAGGGACTGTCTCGCCCATAATAGGGTAGGTATTGCTTTTTTCCTTGTCTTTATCTTTCAAGTAGTTATAAAGAGGGACACCTTTCTAAATTTCTCTTCCCCCCTTCCGTTTTCCTACCACAAATCTTCCATTGTAGTTCATTTCTTCCCTGAGAACCCAGAATCAGTATCTACTTTCAATTTTTCAGATGGTTCCAATCAACTTGGCAAACCTAACAAATTGTTGTATAATGTAACCAACTATGACCAGAGGATGCTAATGTGACAAAGGAAGTTATGAGTATTGAGGAAACAGCAGACTATTTGAGTTTATGCAGGAACACAGTCTATAGACTTGTAAGGCACGGACAGATACCGGCGAAGAGATTCGGCTACCAATGGAGAATCTCCAGGGCTGTGCTGGATGAGTTCTTGAGGAGTGATGACAAAGGTGATGGGAAATGAAGCCTGGAGGAGATGAGTAGTGGCGGACTATTCTCAGCTTATTATGGGTGAGGCGATGAAAGAAATCGGCCGTCGCTTAGTGGATAAGTGTCCTAAATATCCAAGGTGTAGTGCTCCTCTCTGCCCGCTTGATCCGGATATGGATAAGAGGTTCTACATAGAGGGTGATCCAATATGCAGGTTACCTGTGGAAGAATTAATAATAATTCTGAACAGACGATTTAAAAAGCAATATAGGGAATTTGCAAAAGTCTGCCTGGAAAAAGAAGTGAGATTCAGACCTTTCAAGGCAGTTCAGGAAAAGAAGAAAAAGCATCCAAAATACGAGCAGTTGCAAATGAAAATCTTCACTGATATGGGTTAGAAATAGCTATTATTGGAGGTGCTGGAGGAAATTCACAGCCTGAGTTTATTTACCATATTGTACGGGGAGGATTGAAATGGAATCAAAAAAAGAATTCACAGAAGAAGAAGCAAAAGAAACAGGAGAAGAATTAGGTATTAAATGGGATAAGTTTGATGTAGACCAATTTAGAAGGGGAATGAATGTTGAACTTGAGCATGGCTCTGAAAATTTGCTCACCAATGTAACTAACGATGATTCCCTGGTGACTGGTAAAATTGCTTTGGCACATCTGAATGAATTCCCGGATTATTATGATAGGCTTGAGAAGATGGAAGAAGAAGCAGATAAGTTCTGGGAGAAAAAAATGTAAAAAGAGAATTCATTAAAGGGTTACCTATGTCGCCATCGAGTACATCTCCTTGACTAAATCGCTAAATCTATTAGTATAAAGGCACTGCAAGGAAGGAATCGAAGTAAAGATGTAGCAAGTGGTCATTGGAGATGAGGGAGAGAAAAATGTTCCGAGATGAGTTTTCCCTGAGAAGCAGAGAAAGAGTAGAAATTATGGATATTACCTCTCGCCTGGAAGGGATTGTAGAGAAATCAGGACTGAGGGATGGCTTCGTTTTGGCCTATACCGGGCATGTTACTGCTTGTCTCA
>WJOQ01000109.1 GCA_009618505.1 Clostridia bacterium
AGGGCTGATTAACTTTCCTCCGAGTTGTTCAACCATTGGAACCATAGAAACAAGATAATAGGGGTATCTGAAGTCAAATCCCCTTCTTTTGAGTATCTCTCCCTCATGGATGACTATCTTTTCTGATACCTCTACCATTTCCTCCCAGGTCTTGGGATAATCTTTCTCAGGATCAAGTCCAACATCCCTGAATACTCTCTTATTAACATAGATGCACCAGTTGGTCATTTCAAGAGGAAGACCGTAAAGTTGGCCTTTATAGGTAAATGGGTCTAATGCTCCTGGAATATAGGTATCGTAAATTGCTTGAATACTGGGGTAACCAATAGCCTTAAAGTCGATAGGAGCAAGACGCTCATGCACTACGTAAGCACACCCATCTTCAAGGGACAAAGTAAAAATATCTGGTCCCCGCTTTGCCGCAAAGGCAGTGAGAATAAGTTCTGGGTATTTAGCTGTGGGACTGACGACTCTCTTGATTTTGACCCCTGGATTTGCCTTCTCAAATTCTTCGATATACCTGTCTTCGATTTCTGTTCTATAGATATGTTCATGGGTCCAATAGGTCAGCTCAATCGAAGTAGCTGCATTAACTGTCATAGATAGAAGAAGTACAAAAAGAAAGATAGTAAATAACTTTTTCATTTAAGTAAGCCTCCTTAAAAATTTTTTAAAAACATGCTATTTCTAAAACTCTCACCTACAAAATAAATTATTTCTTTTAATCACCTCCCCCCTTTTTTTTATTAATTCTTTCTCGCTTAAAGTGCTTTTGAAATTCTCTATTTTCTGTTTAGACGTATTAGATGTCTTCTCCGTTCGTTCTTGGTCCGCTTTTCTTTTCTCCCCGCAACTTTCTAAAGTTTTCTGAAAGCCTATTATTATTAAGTTATCCTACTAATAATAAACAATTACTTTTCGCTTTTTTTAAAACTCGAGTTCGGGGTAAACTTTCTATTCCTATTCAAATAGTTCCCTCCACTCGTACACCGTAAATTCGCAGTGCGGGGCGTTTAAATTCTTAGTTCCATCACAGAGACTTTCTGTTGCTACAGCAATAGACATCTTATTGGGATAGAGTATATTACTGTACGCAGTGTCTCCTCGAGTAGCTGACTGCAGTATCTTGACCATCTCTTCAGTTCCTATAGCCTTACCCTTACGTCTGAATTGCTCTAATGTCTCGACCATGTCTCTGTAACGATCACATTTTGCAAGAGGGCGAGGTTTCCCCCCTTTATACTTGAAGAACGTATTGGTAACGAGTATGGTATATGGGTCAGAAGGTGGAACATCATCTGGATAACGTGCAATACCACCGCATGAATCGCCCTCAAAGACTGCTGCAGGATGTCCTTCCCGATCTTCAAAGTACGGAGAGGCCATATTGATAATCTCTCCCATAATGCCAGGCCCTCCAGCACTAGACTTATAAGAAAAGATTATTTCTATTGCTTCAGAGATGCTATGTGCCCTTTCCATAACCTCACGATATATCAATGGTACAGTGTAGAAATCAGTAGGCTCCCAATTAGCAGGACTATTACCAGCATGGGTAACAGCAGTGACTCCATATTGATTCATCCCGTTATATTCTCCGATGAATCCTGGCCAATTAAGACCAATCCACTTTGCTTTGGTTGTATCTGCCGGTTCATTAGCGAGGATCAAAAGATCGTTTACAGTAGTTTTCCTTAAGTCAGTCTCACCGTCCATATTTTTGCCCTGAATCAGCCCACCATCTAATTCCTCATTCTGTGTCCATTTACCCCATACAGTAGCACCGGAACACCACCATTCTCCCCAATCTTGTAAGGCATACAAATCATTTCGTGTTATGAATCTGCCAAGTAAACTAGAATATAGGTCAGTGCCACTATCTTGCATTCCATCAAGCATTGCGTCAAGTTCAGCCTTGACCTCCTCAGGCCATATGTAGTGAGTTTGCTTTTCCAGAACTCTATTTTCGTAGTCGGATGCAGATCCAGCAAAATATTCTACTGCAACGTAGTTAAGCCAATCCATTATCTGAGGTCCTGTTAGATATCCATGAGCATATGTTCTCTCTTCAGGTGCACCCCAGAGATGTAGCACTTTTCTTCCTTTGATAGTTTTTAGAGTGCCACCACCTTCACCATATTCTACCTTCTTGTCCCCCTTAGGGAATGGAGTAGGTGTTAATAGTCGTATATGGATATTATTTGTTACAGTTTCACTTGATACTTCTACTGCAACATATC
>WJOQ01000219.1 GCA_009618505.1 Clostridia bacterium
ATCAAGGATATATTGTGAGAAGGGAAATTTAGTGAGCAATTCATTATAATAATCTGCCGCGGACCCAAATTTCTCCTCGCTAAGATAGGTATAGGCAACTCCATACAAGCAATCCTCAATAAATTCGCTCTGAGGATACTCATTTACTACTACAAGATAGCTCTCCCTAGCTTGAGAAAATTTCTTTTGAGAGTACAGACTATCTCCCAAGCGGATCTGAAACTCAGCAAGCTGGGATGATTGAGGGAAGGACTTGATGAGGTCTTGAAAAACCCTCGCTGCTTCCTGATAGTTCTCCTCTTTAAAATAAGTGTAGGCAATCCCACTCTGTGAAGCTTCCCAGTCTGATTCCTCATCAGGATCGGCTAGAGCCTTGCTGTAAGCATTCCTGGCTTCCTGGTACCTGCCTATAGAATAAAGGGCCTCACCTTGTCGGAAATTGGCTCCTACCTTGCCAAAATCATCAGCTGCTTCTCGGTATCTACCTTTCTCAAAATAGGAAAATCCTCGTGCCAGCAGTGCTTCAGATAGATGCTCTGAAAGAGGATAGTTAGAAATAAAGTTAGAGTATTCTCTTATCGCTTCATCATGTTCTCTTTCCCAATAAAGGATTGTGGCTATATCATACTGAACTTCAGAGATTTTCTGGAAATTGGGGAACTCGACCCTTAATCTCTTCAGGGCCTGCAGAGCTTCTGGGTATTTCTTCAATTCCAATAGGGTATATCCCAATGAATATAGAGAAGAAGAAAGAAATTCACTCTGAGGATAGTCCTTAATTAACCTCTCATAAGAAGAAGCAGCTTTCTCATAATTACCTAGATTATAATAGCATTCTCCCGATTGATAGAGACTATCGCCAATTAACTGACTATTAGGATATTCATCCAGTAGCAGCTGGAAAGCAGAGGCAGCTTTTTCATATTCTTTCTGGTAGTAAAGACCTGTCCCTATGAAGTATTGAGCCTTGTCACAATTCTTATTTTCCGAGAAGTCCTCAATGAATTTCTGGAATTGAAATACAGCCAAACCATATTTTCCCTCTTCAAACAACCCTTGAGCAAAAATAAATTCCTTATAGGCATCTCTCTCAGCTCCCTGAGCCGAAAAGAGAAAGACAAAACTGAGAAAAATTAATCCTATTCCTGCCGCCCATTTTCTCCTCATATTCTATCCTCCTTATCAAAATTATATAGCTTATTGTACAAAAAAAAATTTCTTTGTCAATTAAATGCTCCTGGCTGTTTTCTCAATTACGTTTACAAATTTCTTTACATCCTCTTTTGTAGTATCAAAGGAAGCCATCCAACGCACCTCAGACTTTTCCCTATTCCATATATAGAAGAAATACTTTTCCCGGAGTAGAGAGACATGCTTGGGGGGAACGATTGCGAAAACAGCATTTGCTTCAACTTCTTGAGTTATCGTAGTGTCTGACACCTCTTCTATCTTCCTGGCCAAAAGTCTGGCCATTCCATTGGCATGTTTTGCATTCTTTAGCCATAAATTATTTGATAATAACGCCTCGAACTGTGCAGAAATAAACCGCATTTTTGAAGCAAGCTGCATACCCTGTTTTCTAATATATTTAAAGTTCTCGGGTAACTTCCTTTTAAAGAAAATAACCGCTTCTCCAAACATCATACCATTTTTAGTCCCACCGAAAGAAAGCACATCAACACCAACATCAGCAGTTATTTGCCTTAGTTTGACATTAAGACTGGCAGCTGCATTGGATAATCTTGCTCCATCCATATGCAAAAATAATTGGTTTTTATGGGCAAAGTCGGCGATTACTTTGATTTCTTCTGGCTTATAAACAGTGCCCAATTCAGTAGCTTGTGTAATTGAAATTACTTTGGGTTGAGCACGATGTTGATTCCCCAGACTATCTATGTGTCCCTTTATCTGCTCAACTCTTATTTTCCCATCTTTAGTAGGAATAGTGACTAATTTACAGCCAATAAATCTTTCAGGAGCGCAACACTCATCCTTATCAATATGTGCTACCTCAGAGCAGATGACAGAATTGAAAGGCTCGACCATAGCTGATAGGCCGAGAACATTAGCGGCAGTACCATTGAACACAAAATAGACCTCAACATCTTTGCCAAAATGCTCCTCAAATTTTTTTACTGCAGATTGAGTAAATATATCATCGCCATAGCTAATCACATGACCCTGATTAACTGAATTTATAGCCCTCAAAATATTTGGGTGAACCCCTGCATTATTATCGCTGGCAAAACTTATAAGTGGTTTTTGCAGCTTCTTATTGGGCCTATTTATCCGTTTTCGGCTGCCCCTATCTTCTGTTGCAGACACTTTTATCTCACTTTCCCTAATTACATCATCTTTAATTGCTTGGCCTTTTGTATAAGCCAACCACTCAAGATACGCCTCGCTACGCTCGGCATATCTCCGTATCTCGTTGTTCGTATCTAGTATCTAGTATAACCTATCCTTTTGAGTGCTCTAAAGTCTTTTTTCGAGATACGAGATACCAGATACGATTCACGTTTTTTCAAAGAGTGTCCTTCGGTAGACCATGTAATTTCCTAGTTCATCAACTAAAATATAATGGAAAAAATAAATATAAAGATAAGAAGTAGCTCTATTCAGCTAAAATTATAGCATAAATTTTAAAAATATCAACTAGCCTCCTAACCTCAATAGTTCAGATTTAAAACCAATCAAAAAGAATCAGAAAAATTGACAGAGGGAAGATTTCCTTATAAGATGGCATTGATGGTTTTGGCAGTTATGAAGCACTTTAAAGCTGTGTCCCGTTGTTCGTGACGTGTAAGCAGTTAATTGGTGAGTAGTCAGTTAATCAATGTGCAAAAAGTAGCCGCCCTTCTTGAAACAGGACATACGATATACTATATACGATATACGGATTTGAAATGACTAATTTTGTTCATCTTCATACCCACAGTGATTATAGCCTCCTGGATGGAGCCTGCTCCATCTCACAATTAATCAATCAGGCCTATAAGCTTGATATGCCTGCTCTGGCTCTTACTGACCATGGCAACTTATTTGGAGCTATAGATTTTTATCAGAAAGCAAAAAAGAGGAAGCTCAAACCCATAATTGGCTGTGAGGTATATGTAGCTCCCACTTCCCGATTCAAGAAAAAAAAGATAGGAGGTCAACCTACCGCCTATCACCTTACTCTCCTGGCAAAAAACAAAAAAGGATATGAAAACCTGATGGAATTAATAACAGGAGGCTATCTGGAGGGATTTTATTACCACCCCCGAATAGACAAGGAGCTTCTTTCCCAAAAAGGGGAGGGATTAATTGCACTCTCCGGCTGCGCCAAAGGCGAAATTCCTTTCCTACTTTCTCAAAATAAAGTCGATAAAGCAAAAGAGATTTGCCAGTTTTATAAGAATTTGTACGGAGAAGATTTCTATCTGGAGGTTCAGGATGTAGGCCTGGAATTTCAAAAAAAGATCAATTCTTCGCTAGCAAACCTGTCCCAGGAGCTGTCCATACCCCTGGTAGCTACCAATGATGTTCACTATTTGAACAAAGAAGACGCACAAGGCCAAGATGTTCTTTTATGCATCCAGACAGGAAAGACGCTGGATGATACTAATCGGCTAAAATTTAGCTCCTCCGAACTCTATTTTCGTTCTTCAGAGGAGATGGAGAAAACCTTTTCCCACCTCCCTCAAGCAATCTCTAATGCCGAACTGATTAGTGAAAAATGTAACCTTGAGCTAGAGCTGGGGAAAATACACCTTCCTGTCTATAGGACCCCTGATGGACATAACTTAGATGAATACCTGAGAAAACTCTGTCAAGAAGGACTGCCTCATTGCTACCCTACTGCTTCAACCTCCGTAGAGCAAAGACTGGAAACAGAGCTAAGCATAATCTCAAAAGCAGGATACACCGGGTACTTTCTTATCGTATGGGATTTCATCAGCTATGCCAAGAAAAAGAAAATCCTTATTGGCCCGGGTAGAGGTTCGGTAACCGGAAGTATCGTTGCCTACCTTTTGGGAATAACTAATATCAACCCCCTGGCCTACGGACTTCTCTTTGAGCGGTTTCTTAATCCAGAGAGAACGGCTATGCCTGACATTGACATTGACATCCAGGATGAGAGAAGAAATGAGGTAATTAGTTATGTAAGAGAAAAGTATGGCAAAGAGAACGTAGCCCAGATTATTACCTTTGGGACTATGGCCGCCAGAGCTGCTGTAAGGGATGTAGGAAGAGTGTTAGGTATCCCTTACAGCAAGGTAGATCATATTGCCAAACTCATCCCTTTTAACACAGAACTGAAAACAGCTATAGAGCAGAGCCCGGAACTTAAGGAAATTCTGAAAGAAGATGGCAAAATAAAAACCCTTTTTGAGATTGCTCAGAGGATAGAAGGTTTTACCCGTCACGCTTCAACCCATGCGGCTGGGGTTGTCATTGCTCCGGATAAACTAACCTATTATACCCCTTTATACAGAACTAATAAAAACGAAATTACGACTCAATACGAGATGCATTCTATAGAGGCGATCGGTCTTTTAAAGATGGATTTTTTAGGTTTGAAGACATTAAATGTAATCGGGGACGCTCTAGAGATAATTAAAAAGAATAAGGGAAAAGAGGTTGACCTGGATAGAATTTCCCTGGAAGACAAGAAAGCTTATGAGCTTCTTTCCCAAGCAGAAACATTAGGAGTTTTCCAGGTGGAAAGTCGAGGGATGCAAGACTTAATCAAGAAAATACACCCCGAAAGATTCGAAGACCTCATTGCCGTCCTTGCTTTGTACCGCCCTGGACCTCTTCGAATGATGGATGATTTTATTGATAGAAAACAGGGGCGCAGCAAAATCGAATATCTCCATCCCAAACTCGAACCTATTCTAAAAGAGACTTACGGAGTGATTCTTTATCAAGAACAGGTAATGATAATAGCCAATATTTTAGCTGACTTCAGCCTGGGAGAGGCAGATATACTAAGAAGGGCTATGGGTAAGAAAATACCTCAATTGATGGATCAACAAAAAGACAAGTTTATTGAAGGAGCAAAAAAGAAAGGAATTAGTCCTTCCCTGGCTACACGGATTTTTGAACTAATGGCTTATTTTGCCGGATATGGTTTTAACAAATCACACTCTACTGGCTATGCTCTTATCTCCTATCAAACGGCTTATCTTAAAGCTAACTATCCTTTAGAATTTATGGCTGCTCTTCTCACCTCGGAAATAGAGAACACTGATAAACTTGCCCTCTATATCAATGAATGTAGAAGAATGGATATAAAGATACTTCCTCCTGATATAAATCACTCCCTGGCTAACTTCATGGTAGAGAAAAATAAGCTCCGTTTTGCCCTGGGAGCAATAAAGAATGTAGGTAAAGCCGCTATCTCTTCTATCCTTAGAGTGAGAGAAAAAGAAGGCCACTTCAGCTCTATCTTTGACTTTTACAGACGAGTAAATCCAAAAACAGTAAACAAGCGAATGATAGAGAGTTTGATAAAGAGCGGGGCTTTCGATTGCCTGGAAGGCTCCCGAGCGCAGAACCTGGCAGTAATAGACCAGGCAGCAGAAAAAGCAGCTCAGATACAACAGGATAGAGAAAGAGGACAGCTCTCTTTCCTGGAGACACTGGAAAAGAGGGAAAGTGGCCCCAGTACGGAAAGATTCCCCACCATAGAAGAAGTCTCGAAAGAAACAAAATTAGCCTGGGAAAAGGAACTTCTGGGCATTTATATCAGTGGGCATCCTCTAGAGAAATATCGAAAAAGAATTAGTCGTTATGCGGCCCATTCCATCAAGGACTTATCTGGAATGAGAGACGAGGAGAAGATAAGGATTGTGGGAATAATAAGTAGTCTTACTTCCAGAAATGATAGAAAAGGAAAGAGGATGGGCTTTTTTACCCTGGAGGATTTAGATTCACAGATAGAAGTGCTGGTATTTTCTAGCCTCTATGAAAAAAGAACCTCTTATATAGAGGAGGGAAAACTCGTTTTAATCAAAGGAAAACTAGATACTGCCAGTGACCCCCCAAAAGTTATTGCGGAGGAAATTATTCTTTTCTCTAAAATCAAGGACATAGCTCATAATCTTCATATTGACATAAAGCAAGAGGAACTAAAAGAAAAAAATTTGCTCAGGTTGAAAGAGCTCCTTTCTTCTCATAAAGGAAAACATGCACTCTATTTACATCTTAACCTCAGCCAGGACGAAAAGATTATTATTCGTTCAAAGACGATGAAAATGGGATTTTCTGATTCTCTGATATCTGAGGTAGAAAATCTTATAGGAACACACTCAGTATGGCTGGGTGAGGAGTGAATAGTCGAGGATACTCGATACTAGATGCTCGATACTCGTAAAAAAGGAGAAAACGAAAAGAGATGGACGAGGAACGGGACTAAAACGAGTATCCAGCATCGAGCATCAAGGTAATTAACCAATAGACAATGGATTAAGCTATGAAAAACTCAGAACAATACCATATCGAGTTCAAAAGGCTTCTCAAAGAACAAAGACCGAGGGAAAAGTTGATCAAATATGGCCCCGATGTCCTTAAGAATGGGGAACTTATGGCTGTCATCCTGAACACAGGCTACAGGGGAGAAACGGTATTGGAGCTTTCTCATCGTATCATCAAAGAATACGGCTCCAAAGCCATCGTGCAGGAGAAAAACGTGGGGCGATTAATGGAGAATTTGGGCATTCCTCTGGTAAAAGCTTGCCAGATAGTTGCTTGCTTTGAACTGGGAAGAAGATTCTTTAAAGAAGAGCCGGGGAGGTTCCCTACTATTAGAAGTCCAGAGGATGCCTACAGATATCTTGAAGGGATGAAAAAACTTAAGAAAGAGCAATTTCGTGGATTATATCTTAACACGAGAAACAAAATTATCCATGACGAGATTATATCCATTGGGACCCTTACGGCAAATTTGGTGCATCCACGGGAAGTATTCCAACCAGCTATTGAGTATCTAGCCGCAGGTATAATTATTGCTCATAATCATCCTTCCGGCGATCCTAACCCCAGTGAAGATGACCTGGCAGTAACCAGACAGATGGTAGAGGTAGGAAAAACAATGGCTATCGAGGTTCTTGACCATATCATCATCGGCAATGAAAGATATGTTAGCTTGAAAGATAAAGAACTTATGTAGCTTCATTCAAATAACAAGAAGGAGTTCAAGTGATGGAGAAGATAGAAGTAGGATGCATGGATTGCCTAAAAGAAACTTTTACAACTATGGGTAGAAGTGGTCTTTTGTTGGTTTCCGTTAGCCAGCAAGAAAAACCTAACGTTATGACGATTGGTTGGGGAACTGTTGGTATTGTCTGGGCCAAACCTATATTTATTGTTCTGGTTCGTCCTTCTCGTTTTACTTATGGTCTCATTGAAGAGACAGGGGACTTTACGGTAAATGTTCCTCCCGTGGAAATAAGCGAGAAAGTCTCTTTTTGTGGTACCGTTTCTGGACGAGAGCATGATAAATTCGTCGAGCAAAAGCTTACCACTATTCCAGCAAAGAAGGTAAAATCACCCTTGATTGAGGAGTGCCTTATTCACTATGAGTGTAAAGTGGTACACAAAAATGATGTCCTTCCTCCTGAGTTAGCTTCAGATATTCCTCCTGCCTTCTATCCCCAGGGAGATTATCATCGTGTTTTCTATGGTGAGATTATGCGAGTATGCGCTGCCAGAGACATAAGAAAGCATGAGTAAACAATTAGAACAAGCTGGTTTGGTGACATTCGAGGATGAAGTAAAAAGGGATTACCGCTGGAACTTCACTGTTAATCTCCTGGATTGGGTTTTCTTCTCCATGGGAATGAGTTTCGCTTCGCTCAATACAGTGCTACCCGCTTTTGCCCGCCATCTTACCTCCTCCAATTTCCTGATTGGTCTCATTCCTTGCCTTAGTACCCTGGGTTGGCTTCTTCCTCAAATTCTAATAGCCAATTTCACCCT
>WJOQ01000106.1 GCA_009618505.1 Clostridia bacterium
TATCCTTCTTTTACGCCAGACGGAGGCTTTTTCCAATTCTCTCTTCTTTTTTTTAGTTCTTCTTCAGACAAGTTGATATTTAGAAGTCTTTCCCGGATATCAATAATAATCTCATCTCCGTCTTGTAGAAGAGCGATGGGGCCTCCTACCTGTGCTTCAGGACAAATATGGCCAATACAAGAGCCTCTTGTTCCCCCGGAGAATCGTCCGTCCGTAATCAAAAATGCTGATTCGGTCAATCCCATTCCCACAAGGGCAGCAGTGGGAGAAAGCATTTCTCTCATTCCCGGACCTCCCTGAGGGCCTTCATAGCGGATGACAATAACCTCACCTTCTCTTATTCTTCCTTCATAAATACTCTTAACTGCCTCTTCCTCGCTATCAAAAACGCGAGCTTTTCCCCGGAAGTTTTTCATCTTTTCGCTTACAGCAGACTGCTTCACTACGGCTCCTTGAGGAGCAAGAGAACCGGTGAGTACAGCTATTCCTCCTTCTTTATGATAGGGATTATCTAAACTTCTGATTATTTCGTTGTTAAAAACCTCTCCTTCCTGGGCAATTTCTTTTATGGAACTACCTGAAACCGTAGGGCGCTTAAAGAGAAAGTCATTAAATCGATTTAATAGAGCA
Organism: Clostridia bacterium; assembly: GCA_009618505.1. The sequence continues at coordinate 631 of WJOQ01000106.1, forward strand.
GGGATTCCGCCCGCCCATTCCATGTCTTCCATAAAGTATTCCCCTCCCGGTCGCAGGCTAACTAAATGAGGAGTCTCTCTTCCTATTCTGTCAAAATGGTCAAGAGATAGGCTGACTTTTGCTTCCTGAGCAATAGCCAGAAGATGGAGTACCGTATTACTGGAACCTCCTAGAGCCATATCCATCCGAATAGCATCTATAAAAGCCTGGTTATTCATTATATCCCGCGGAAGAACATTTTCCTTAATCAAATCTATAATCCTCTCTCCGCTTTCATAGGCGAGCCTCTTTCTTTTGGCGGAGACAGCCAAAGCACAGCCAGACCCAGTCAGGCTCATTCCCAGGACTTCCGTCAGGCAATCCATGGTGTTAGCTGTATACAAACCCTGGCATGAACCGACTCCTGGACAGGCTTCTTCTTCTAAACAACTAAGTTCCTCTTCATTTATTTCTCCCTTTTTAAATCTGCCTACTGCCTCATAGGAATCCCTTACATAAGAAAGTCTCTTTCCTTTCAATCTTCCCGAGAGCATAGGACCAGCCGTAACAATGATGGTAGGGATATTTATCCGAGCCGCAGCCATAAGGGCACCAGGGGTTATTTTATCACAATTAGTAAGAAGGATAAGACCATCAAATGAGTGAGCTAGAGCTACGCTTTCAATAGAATCAGCTATCAGTTCCCGGGAGGGAAGGGAGTATCTCATTCCTATATGGCCCATGGCAATTCCATCACAAATAGCAGGAATGCCAAAGATAAAAGGATAACCTCCCGCTGATTCCACCCCTCTTTCTATAAACCTCTCCAGGTCACGCATCTGAATATGGCCTGGAACTATGCTGCTGAAACTAGAAGCGATCCCTATAAAAGGCTTGCTTAAAGATTTTTTGGTTACTCCTGTGGCGTAAAGTAATGCCCGGTGAGGAGCTCGTTCTATTCCCTTCTTTATTTTATCGCTACGCAATTTTTGTCTCCAGGGTGAGATAAAAAGCCTATCTTACTTGAAGTATGACATTTATTTGTGCACTATAAACGATATCCCTCTTTCTTTAGGGTATAGCGGGTAGCGTAGAGCGTATAGTGAAAAACGCCAAACGCTATGCCCTGTTCAATATCCTTCTAGCTTGTCCTTAACTCAGAAAGCATAACCAACACCAATGCTTCCGGTCACTCCAAATGTACCGCCCGCGACATAGGTATAGCCTAATACGCTAGCACTCATGTAGATATACGCCAAACCTAAAGAACCTTCGATAATGAAGTTGTCGGTGAGAAAGTATTTGTAGCCAGCATTAGCTCCACCGCCAAAGCCTGTAGCAGAAACAATTGTCCCAGCAGATACATAAGCAAAGTTCCCATGACCACCAAACCAAAGTCCTTCCGGCGCAGTAGGGTTGAGATATTTCTTAATACCCGCTATTATACCAAAACCCGTTAATCCACCGCCAATAAGTAGACGAGGACTTGCATAAAGGCTCATTCCCGGATTAAGCACTTTTTCATATTGAAGGTTAATCACTCCCTGGGCAAGACCAATCACGTTCGTACTGACCACACAACCAGGTCTATTCTTTGCTAGAACCGTACTTCCCGCCCAT
>WJOQ01000373.1 GCA_009618505.1 Clostridia bacterium
GATATATTATCAGGATAGAGAAAGTGAAAATCATTAGGTTTATCACAGGCAGCCACAACTGCTTCGGCCAGTTCAATACATCCGTCTCCTCCCTTAGCCCAGGCTTCACTGGGAACAGCATCTTCTACTCCTGCCTCCAGAGCCTTCTTACGCACTAGCTCTACTTCGGCGTCAGTGTCAGAGGTGAATTTATTGATGGCTACTACTACCGGGACTCCATGGAGCAGTACATTCTCAATCTGTTTCATCATATTTTCACAGCCCTTTTCCAGAGCAGGCATATTTTCTTTCTCCATCAGTGTCTTGTCCAGCGGTACGCCCGGACGAGCAGTAAAGGCACCTCCGTGCATCTTGAGAGCTCTCACTGTGGCTACTACTACTGCACAGTCGAGTTTTAATCCACTTTGGCGACACTTAACATTTATTAGCTTTTCGCAGCCACAATCAGCCCCAAAGCCACTCTCAGTAACTACATAATCAGCTAGCTTTAGAGCTACCATGTCAGCCAGAGCAGAGTTATTGCCATGAGCAACGTTAGCAAAGGGACCGGCATGCATTACGCAAGGAGTGCCCTCCAGGGTTTGAACTAGATTGGGCTTAATGGCATCTTTGAGAAGGACAGTCATCGCTCCGGCAAATTTGAGGTCTTCGGCCGTCACCGGTTTACCGTCATAAGTATAGCCAACCACTATTCGACCTAATCTTTCTCTGAGGTCGAAGAGACCAGTAGTCAAAGCAAGGATAGCCATAGTCTCTGTAGCCACGGTAATATCATAGCCAGTTTCACGGGGAAAGCCATTAGTTCTACCCCCTAATCCGACAATGATGTGTCTTAAGGCGCGGTCACTTATATCTACACAGCGCCGCAGGGTGATATTTAAAGGGTCAATATTAAGTTTATTTTTGAGAAGAATGCTGGTATCCACAGCCGCAGCCAGGAGATTATGGGCGCATTCGCAGGCGTGAATGTCTCCGGTAAAGTGAAGATTAATGTCCTCCATAGGGACCACCTGGGAATACCCTCCCCCACAAGCACCACCTTTTATGCCAAAGGTAGGGCCCTTGGATGGTTCACGCAGAGTATTACAGATTTTCTTTCCTATTTTGGCTAGACCTTGCCCTAAACCAATATTGGTAACAGTTTTGCCTTCTCCTAGCGGAGTGGGAGTAATAGCAGTTACTGTAATGAATTTTCCATTAGGTGCATCTTTTAGTCTTTTTAATATATCGAGAGAGATTTTGGCTTTGTATCTGCCGTAAAGTTCAATTTCCTCTTCTTTTATCCCGATTTTTTGACCAATTTCCATAATTAATTTCATTTTTACTGCCTGAGCAATTTCTAGGTCTGATAGCATTTCTATTTCTCCTTTTTATTGTTTTCTTAAGCCTTTAATGAGGTCCATAGCTTCGGCTCGCGTAGCCGGATTATTTCTGAATATTCCTCTCACCACTGAGGTAACCGTAGTTGTCCCTGGTTTCTTTATTCCTCTCATAGACATACAAAGATGTTCAGCTTCTATAATTACCATAACTCCCTTTGGTTTAAGGGCATCGTTTACCACATCTGCTATCTGAGTAGTCAGCCTTTCCTGTACTTGAAGTCTTTTGCTGAGAAGGTCTATTACCCGGGCCAGTTTGCTTAATCCAGTTATTCTTCCTCCTTCAGGGATATAGGCAATGTGTGCCTTTCCCAGGAAAGGGAGTAGGTGGTGTTCACAGAATGAGTAAAGAGGAATATCTCTGAGGAGAATTATCTCATCATGTTTTTCTCCCCTGAGAATTGTTAATGCTTTTTGGGGGTCCTCGCCTATTCCTGCCAGGATATCCTCGCACATTCGGGCTACTCGTGCCGGGGTTTCTTTTATACCGAGTCGTTCAAGATTTTCCCCTATGCCTTCCAGGAATAATTTGACTCCTCTTTCTATTTTATCTTTGTCCATCCTAGCCTCAGATCGTGAATTTTTTCTCAAGCTCAGATTATTATAACAATCCTTCCTATCCTGTCAAATTCGATCCTATCAGGGTTTTCTTTTTCAAGTTTAACCATAAAGATTCCAGAACCAGTTTTTGATTAACATTACTTTTAAGGTAATATCTGGTTTTTTGGATTGTTTGCATGATCTTTTTTATCTCTTTGACAGAGTATTTACCCTTTTCTCTAGCTAGTTCTTCCATCTTGTCATGATTGATGAGCCATCTTTCCCCTCCCTGCTTTAGGATTAGGATG
>WJOQ01000347.1 GCA_009618505.1 Clostridia bacterium
ATACAGTAGTGCGTAAGGGTAAAGTAGTAGCCCACAAACCAACAATTGTTCTCCCGAGGAACTTTCCTCAATTTGAAGGATTTGATTTTGAAGACGATGAAATAGATGAAAATGAAGTAGGTAGGCTTTTGCTGATGCGCGGAGTTTCTTTTCCAACTCTCAAATACAGCAATGAGACCCATACGATTGATGTGTTTGAAGGTTCCCTGGATAAAGCAATTGCCCATTTTTCCAGACAACTGGAAAGAAGAGAGGATGTTCATTGCGGTTTGATGCTGGGTCCTGAAGACTGCTGGCAATTTTCAGTGTTGATTTATGTAGGTACTCTAGCTCTCAAATCAGCCCCCACCGATATAGAAAGACTTTTTGACTACTTCAGAAAACACGGACACTGGTAGAAAATTAGCCTATAGCGGGTAGCGTATAGTAAAAAAGACAAAACCATAGGCGAAATTCATCGATAAAAAATTCAAAGAAAAGAGTCCATGAACTACGTCATTGTGAGCAAGGTCCCGTAGTCGTGATGCGTCGTGCGTGATGTGTATTGCGCAATACGACATACGATATACGCAATACGAAAAGCGAACGTAGTGAAGCAATCTCGGTTATTGAAAAAAAAACAGCGTCGCTGTGTGATAAAATAAAGAAATTGTAAGGTGAAAATTAAGCTTATAAAAACCATTTTTTCGCATATAGGCTTTAGTTTATTGATCCTCTCTTTTTTCTTTTGTCCTGCCAAAGTAACTGGCAACTCAGAAAATAACCTACACAAAAAACCCCTCCTTGATGAACTTATCATTCTTTCTACTATTGGTAATATTCCTGATGAGACAAGTAAAATAGTTAAATACCAGGACAAGGTAGATTTATTTGCGGTAGTAAAGGATAGAGAAAAAAACTACTACCTGGGAAATGATGACTCCATATCAGATAAAATAACAATAGACGGCAAGATATATTCGATTGAAGATGGAACTCTTAAGAGATGGAATAAAATAGCCTGGGGAGAACTTAGCATAAAGTGGCATAAGATAATGCCAAAGATGAAACCGTCCCATCCAAGGTCAGAGTATGAGTGGTATTCCAATGTTTTTACAGAAGGACCCAAAGAAGGTGAATTTGCCGAATATGTTGTCATTGAATATACCCAGAGCTCTTTGGACGAGACTGGGTGGAGCATTAGACTGAAGAATGAGATAGGAACAGCCAGATTCAGAGCCGAGGTAAATTATGACGGAAAGCTACTATCCTCTCCCGGACAACTAGATCCATTGCATCCCACTTATATAGTAGCGGAAGATTATTATAAAGGAATCAAGCCATCTGTTCATTGTATTAGTAGAACATCTAATAATGAAAATAAACTGATTAGATATATAGAGGCCCTAAGAGGAGTTCCCTGGCTGTGGGGAGCAGATTATAAGACAGGGGACAATGACCCTCAGAAACAGCAATCGGAGCTGCCTAGTGCTATCGGTATAGAATGTGCTGATTTAATCATCTCGGCTTTACGAGCTATGGGAAACGATAAACTCAAATATATCAAGGCAAATCGATTTGCCCAAGGGGAATATACCGTACCCCTTGTAGAGGGAAGAACTTTCCAGTTCGCTATCAATGATATCTTCCGGGGTTGGATCCCTCGGGGGATAGCTTTTCAGCAGGATAGATTTTATGTGTGCGGCAGGGGAAGTATCAAAATCTTTAACAATAGCTTCGAGCTTACTACGGTCATCGAAGATACCCAAGAACCCTTATCCAACTACTTAGATATAGCTCTCTCTTCCCAGGATGACCTGATTTACCTAATAAACGATAGCTTCAATCGGAGAATAGAAATCCTTGATCAGGACGGTAACCTAATAAGATATTTTTCTCCCAAAATAGAGCAGGTACTTGAAATGGGAGACCAGTCGTATTCTCAACAAATGGAACTCAGGCCCACAGGAATTGGCATCGATGAAAATAAAGATATCTACCTTTTGAGATCCGACAGCGTCTATATCTTCAATCAGCAAGGAGAGAAAAAAGGAGAGATCAAACTCGAGGGTCTTTATGAGCCTTTTGTTCCTACAGGGCCTTTAGCTGTGAATAATGACAGAATCTATATTCCAGCTTATCAGAACTACATTCTGGTTTATAACCTGCAAGGAAATATGGTCGCTCAAGAAAAGCTTACTTGCACCCCAATCGGTCTGGACATAGAAGATGAAAGGTACTACTACTTCTTGTTAATAGGTCCTTTGCGGATAGAAGCGCGTGATTCTTCCCTGACATTCCTTGCCGATTCCTATGACAGGCTAATTGACCAGGAGGGAAATGACATAATTATTAGCATCGGAACAGGAGAGAATACTCTAAGAGTGGGAGATATTATCATGAGCCGAGGAGAGGAGGAGGAAGAGTTCAGCCATACTCTAATACTCTATGAGGATTCTAACAGAAACGGAAGCCTTGATTTCAACGATAAATTGATTTTCGCTGGTCATGAGGGAGTAATGATTGAGACAGTAAAAGAAAAATTGGGAAGAAGAAATTTTTCTTTGAGAAGACTGGATGAGTCTATAGTGAAAATCAAGTAGCCTAGGCACAGCTCGTATGTCGTATTTAGTATATAGTATATTGCCAAAAAAAGAGTTTGAGTTCTTGCTGCTCGGGTCCACGGGAACCTTTCTAAAAGATTTTATATCAATTGTTAATAGGGATTGTTTAAATCTATTTGGATAAAAATTCTAAACACCAAGGGGGGGGGGGGGAAGTGAGGGAAAGCTATAGAATTAAAGTGGACCTAGAAAGAGTGATCGGCAAAATAGACCCCAATATTTACGGTCACTTTGTTGAGCATCTGGGAAGGTGTATCTACGCGGGAATATATGAGGAAGATTCTCCTCTTTCTGATGAGAGAGGTTTTAGGAAAGATGTCTTAGAGGCAGTAAAAAACATAAGATGCCCTCTTTTAAGATGGCCGGGGGGTAACTTTGCCTCCAATTATCACTGGGAAGATGGAATTGGTCCAAAAGATCAAAGACCAGTACGATTTGATCTTGCCTGGAATAAAGAGGAGACAAATAGATTTGGCACCGATGAATTCATTGAGTATTGTCAAGCAATAGGAGCAGAGCCTTATATCTGTGTTAATATAGGAACTGGTAATTTAGATGAGGCTATCCATTGGTTAGAATATTGCAATAGCACCGGAAATACCTATTACGCAAAATTACGGGCAAAAAATGGTCACCCAGAGCCCTACCGGGTCAAATACTGGGGTGTAGGTAATGAAAACTATGGAGAATGGCAGGTGGGTTATAGATCAGCAAAAGAGTATGCTAAGGTTCTAAGAGAATATGCCTACTTTATGAAAGTAGTTGATCCGACTATAAAAATCATTGCCGTGGGGGCAGATGAGCCGGATTGGGATCTGGAAGTAGTCAAAACTGCCGGAAAATATATAGACTACATTTCCAATCATCAGTATCTGGGCTCAGATGACTATTATGAGACAGTTGCCTCTGTGTACTGGGTCAAAAAAAGGCTAAAAGTTCTAAAGAGTGTGATAGAGATAGCTCAGCCTTTAATGAAAGAAGAAGAAAAAGTAAAGATTGCTCTTGATGAGTGGAATATCTGGTATAGAGGCAATCAGGAAAATGACCTGGAGGAAAATTATGCTCTGAAGGATGGATTATTCGCCGCTGGAGTGTTTATAGTGTTGCATAGATTGTGTCAGAGTGTAACTATGGCTAATCTTGCTCAGCTGGTAAATGTGCTGGGAGCTATTCACACAGATAAAGGTGGCCTTTATCTTACCCCCATTTATAGAGCTTTTGAACTTTTTGTCAATCATACAGGGGAAATCGTATTAGATACTTTAGTTAAATCAGAAACTTACAACATTGAAGGGAAGGCCCATTTTGGTCGGCGAGAGTTTGAACTAGCCAATCTTCCCTATTTGGATGCTTCAGCCACCTTGAGCACAAGCAAAGATAAGTTATACATTGCTGCGGCTAATTACGACAAAGAAGAAGGTATAGAGTGCCCTATCTTCTTAGGAGGCTTTTCTCCCTCTGCCGAAGCTAGAATCTATGAGCTGAGTGGACCTGATGTAACGGCCACAAATGACTTTGAAAATCCTGAAAAGGTTAAGATTAAAACTGGAATGATTAAGAACGCGGCCTCTAAGTTTAACTATAGCTTCCCTCCCCATTCCTGTACGGTGATTGAACTCAATGTAAAATAAGCAGATTCCTGGCCTCCTTTTCAATTCTTGACATCCTCTTTCCTTATGTTAAACTCAATCTAGTTGTTAGTTCATCGTCGTTCATATCCCCACACCTTAATCCTCTCCCCTCAGGGGAGAGGAAACCGTGATTTTCCCGATGAACTACAAACAATGAACACAAAAAGAGGGAGAGCAAAAATGGACAAGAAAAGGAACTCTTCGGATGCTGATAGGACTACTGATACTGCAACAAAAAAATTTCAGGTAGGAGGACAGGCGGTAATAGAAGGAGTAATGATGCGCTCTCCTAAATCATTCACTGTAGCTGTGCGAAAGAGTGATGGCCAAATAGTGATGAAAAAGCAGCCCTATGTTGCTCTCACCGAAAGATTTAGATTTTTGAAGATTCCCATCATTAGAGGAGCAGTAGTTCTGATTGAATCTTTATACCTGGGAATAAGAGCTCTTAGTTTTTCGGCCGAAGAGGCCATGGATGAAGAAAACCCCGAGACAAGAACTTTTGGCAGCAAGCAAGAAAAAAAACAGGGAATATTTGTTACTTTTTGGCTAATTTTGTCCCTGCTACTGGGTTTTGCCTTAGCCCTATTTATATTCTTCTACCTTCCTTTAGTTCTGGTAGAGTTAACCGGGGTCAAGGGGGGATTCTTATTTAATCTCATTGATGGTTTGATTAGAATAAGTTTCTTTATAATATATATCTGGGCTATTAGTCTGTGGAAAAGTATGAGAAGGGTCTTTGAATATCACGGTGCCGAGCACAAGAGTATTTTCACTTTTGAAGCAGGAGAAGATTTAACTCCTGAAAACACAAAGAAATATTCCACTCATCATCCTGGATGTGGAACAAGCTTTCTTCTCATAGTAATGGTAATTAGTATCCTGGTATTTATGTTTTTGGGCAGGCCGCATGGCATCTCCGGGCGTTTAATGAGACTGCCTTTTGTCCCCCTGATTGGCGGTATATCCTATGAATTAACCAGATTATCCCGCAAGAAAAGGAATAGTAAGATTGTTAAAATATTAATTGCTCCCGGTTTATGGCTACAAAAAATCACCACTAAAGAACCCGATGAGAAACAACTAGAGGTAGCCATCGCCGCCTTGAAAAGTGCCCTGGAATAGTATCCATAGTTATATTTCTCCAGGAAAAGATGGAATCACCCCAGAATTATCAGTACTCTCCCCAATCAGCAAAAAAACCAACTCCAAACCTTGACATACTCCCCTCTTATGCTAAACTCTCTCTAGTTCTTAGTCCATTGTTCATAGTTCATTGACCTGCTAGCCCGTTGGTTAGTTAAATGGTTAATTCTCACCCCAAAGGAGAGAGCACTACTAACGTAAGTACTCACTGAACCACGTCATTGCGAACGAAGTGAAGCAATCCCGGTTTTACTGCTCGGGACAAACTCCGTAATCTTATGTGATTGCTTCGGCTGTTTTCAACAACCTCGCAATGACAGGAAGGGATATGCTTGACTAAATCTACTCACCGATTAACCACTCACTATTTACCATCTTGTTGCTTTTTGTCGATGAACTAGGAACAATGAACTATGAACCATTACTGATATAGATAGACGGAAGGGAAGATAAGGAATGGATAAAGATATCCATCTAGTAGGACTGGATTTAGGGTCAATAAGCGTAAATGCTATAGTTATAGATAAACAAGGAAAAATTGTTTATGAAGAAAATTACCGACGTCATAGCGGTAAGCCCCTGGAAGCAGCCAGGGAAATCGTAAAGAAAATAACCCGAAAATATCCTTTTCAATATATGGTCACAACCGGCTCAAATGGAGAATACTTAAGCAAGGAATGGGAGCTACTCTATCTAGAAGAGATAATAGTCCAGGCTAAGGGAATCCACCACCTTCATCCTGAGACAAGAACAGTTATAGACATTGGAGGATGTGACGCCAAGTTCATCCAGATAAACAAAAGAGGGGAAGTCGAGGATTTTGGTATGAATTCAAGCTGTGCCTCTGGTACGGGCTCCTTCTTAGACCAACAGGCAAAAAGACTGGAGTTGGATATCGAAAAAGAATTCGCCCAGGAGGCTTTAAAATCAGTTAACCCGGCTCGTCTTGCTGCAAGATGTGCTGTATTCGCTAAGACGGATATGATTCACTTGCAACAGAAAGCAACTCCCACCTCTGACATAACCATGGGATTATGCGAGGCTCTGGCAAGAAGCTACAAAAGTAATATTGCTCGAGGTAAAGACCTCAAAGGTCCTATCTCCTTCCAGGGAGGCGTAGCTGCCAATCAGGCTATGTTACTAGCCTTTAAGAGGGTTCTAAAAAGAGAAGACATAACTGTTCCTGAGTACTTCTATTCCGTAGGAGCTCTGGGAGCAGCATTGGTTTTGCTAGAAAAAAGGCAAGTGAAACCATTCGATAAAGCTAATTTAAAAAAGGAAGTCTCCCTTATTCAAGAAAAAGAAGCCTTACCTAGACTTTCCCTGGATTACAAAAAAGAAGAGACAACCTCACTAGAAGAAGACTATCCGTTCCTGAAAGATGGCCAACTAATAGATGCCTATTTAGGAATCGATATAGGCTCAGTAAGCACAAATGTAGCAGTGATAGATAAGAAAAGGCATCTTTTAGCTAAGAGCTACCTACCTACGGCAGGAAAGCCCGTTAAAGTAGTACAAGACGGCCTAAGAGAAGTTAAGAGCAAAGTAGAAGGAAAGGTGCGTATTAAGGGAGTTGGGGTCACCGGCTCAGGTAGATATATGATTGGTGCTTTTGTCGGGGCAGATGTAATCAAGAATGAGATTACTGCCCAGGCCAGAGGAGCTTTGGATGTAGATTCTAAAGTGGATACAGTTTTTGAAATTGGCGGTCAGGACTCCAAGTTTATCAGCCTGGAAAAGGGAACAATAATTGACTTCACTATGAATAAAGCCTGTGCAGCAGGAACAGGTTCTTTTTTAGAAGAACAAGCGGAAGAATTAGGAATAAATATCAAAAAAGAGTTCGCCCAGACAGCTTTCTCCAGTGACAGCCCGGCTGACTTAGGAGATAGATGTACTGTATTTATGGAATCGGCTCTGTTCGAGCACCTGCAAAGAGGATTTCCCATCCCTCATCTGGTAGCCGGGTTAGCCTACTCGGTAGTCCACAACTATCTGAATAAAGTGGTGGAGAATAGAAAAATAGGAAATAATATCTTTTTTCAAGGAGGAACAGCCTGCAATAAATCTGTGCTAGCTGCTTTTGAAAAGATTCTGGGAAAAAGAATAACTGTCCCGCCCCATAACGAGGTCCTGGGTGCCATTGGAGCAGCCATTGTGACTACAGAAGAAACAAAAGGGGAAAGCAAATTCAAAGGATTCGCCCTGACTGAAGCCGATTACCGAATAGAATCTTTTGTATGCCAGGATTGCCCTAATCATTGCAAAGTAAATCAGGTTTGGATTGAAGGAGAAGAGAAACCGTTAACTTATGGAGATAGATGCGATAAGTATAGTGGTAAAGAGGGAAGGAAAAAAATAAAGGGAGTCCCTAATCTGTTCAAGGAAAGGGATAAACTTCTTTTTGCCAGACAAAAGAGATTGCTTCGCTCCGCTGGCAATGACAACAAAAGGAAAAAAATTGGGATACCACGTTCCCTACATACTTACGAGCTTCTTCCTCTGTGGGAAAGCTTTTTCACTGAACTTGGCTATAAGGTAATCTTATCAGACAGAACCAACGACGGCATTATTCACCAGGGAATAGAAATAGTAGTTGCCGATACCTGTTTTCCTATAAAAGTAACGCATGGTCATGTTCTAAATCTATTAGAGAAGGACTTAGACTATATATTCATACCCAGCATAATTGACTTTGAAAAAGGGGACTCTCAGTCAAAAAGGACTTATAACTGTCCCTGGTCTCAAAGTATCCCCTACTTTATTAATGCCACTATTAAAAGAGAAAACTACTCCGTCAAATTCCTGGAACCAAATATATCCTTCAGGGAAAGCACGGATGAAGCATTAAGAAAGATAGGGAGTCTCTTGAATGAGACTCCTTCTGAAATTAGAAAGGCTAGCCAGCTAGCTCGGAAAAGACAATATCAGTTTAGTGAGGAGCTAAAAAAGAAAGGCCAGGAGGTAGTAGACAATCTGGGCAAAAAAAAGGGATTTGTAATTATTTCCCGTCCCTATAATGGTTGTGACCCAGGACTTAATCTAGACATAGTGGAAAAAATGAGAGAACTGGGAATGCTGGCTATCCCTATGGACTTTCTAGATTTAGACCCTTCTCTGATATCTCAAGATTACCCCAATATGTACTGGGCATACGGCCAAAAGATTCTTGCTGCTGCTAGAGTAATAAAGGAAACAGATAATCTCTATCCTATCTATATTACTAATTTCGGCTGCGGGCCAGATTCTTTTATCTCTAAATACTTCGCTGAAGAGATGGATAGACCCTTCCTGGAACTGCAGATTGATGAACACAGCGCTGAAGCTGGGATTATAACCCGACTGGAAGCTTTCCTGGATAGTATTCAAAATAGGAAAATTGCTCAAGAAAAGATTTCAAAAGAATTCTCCTTACCTCTTCTAAAAGATAGCCAAAGAACCATCTACATTCCTTATATGGATGATCACTCCTACGGCCTTAAAGCAGCCCTGGAAGCTCTGGGGAAAAAAGCAGAGGTTATGCCTATCAGCGACTTAGAATCCCTACGGGAGGGGCAAAAATATACCACAGGTAGAGAATGTTACCCTTGCATCCTGACTACCGGAGATATGATTAAAGTAATAAATAGAAATGGCCACAGAACAAATAAAATAGCTTTCTTTATGGGTACAGCTCAAGGACCTTGTAGATTCGGTCAGTACCAGAAGTTCCAACAACTACAGGTCCTGAAAAGACTAGGTTATAGTGACATTCCTATCATTTCTCTCGATTCAGAAAATAGCTATGGTGGCTACGGAGCAAAATTTACCAAGCTTGCCTGGGAAGGGATTGCTGCCATTGATATACTGCGTAAAGCCCAAAGATTAATCAGGGTAGATGAAATAGACAAGGGAGAAACAAATAGAATATATCTAAAGTATAGAGACCAAATTTGTAAATTAATCAGTCAGGGGAAAGGCCTTAAGAATCTTATGCAGGAAGCGGCCCAGGCTTTGAGAAATGTAAAAAGGAAAGATAGCGACAAGCCAGCAGTGACTGTAGTGGGAGAGATATATGTAAGACATAACCCCTATAGCAATATATTCATTATCGATGAACTAGAAAGACTCGGCGTAAAAGTAGAATTAGCTTCAATGAGAGAATGGTTCATGTATACAAACCAGATGCACAAAGAGCTAACCTGGAAAGAGAAAGACCTGGTAAAATTAACTACTAACAGGATAAGAAATCTGTTTCAGGAAATAATAGAAAAAAGACTGGAAAAGCCCTTTAAAGATATAATAAAAGGATTTGAAGAGCCGCATATTGAGGAAGTTCTCCAGCTAGGAGAAAAATACCTGGATAGGTCTTTAAGAGGAGAAGCTATTTTGACAGTAGGAAAAACCCTCCATTCCATAGAAAGAGGAAGGGATGGCGTAGTCAATATAATGCCTTTTACCTGTATGCCAGGAAATATAGCCTGGGCTTTGAGTACTCAAATAGAAAAAGAGTATGCTAACTTCCCTATTCTTAATTTATCCTATGACGGTTCTCATCAGGCTAACTATTTGAACAAGATAAGAACATTTGTCTTCCAGGTGGAGACTTATCACAAACGAAAGGAAGTAGAGAGCAGGAGGTAAAATTGAGAGCACTAATAATATACTCGGAACATACAAGAAAGATGAAAGCAATCGTGCAAGCCATCTCCTCAGGCATCAGGAAGGGAGGTAATGATGTGGACGAGGTGAAAGTAGGGCGAGGAGAAAGTATAACCAGCCTCTATGTCTATGACATAGTCTATATAGGTAGTCCGGTTCTCGGATTCTGGGGAGGTAAATTCCCAGAAGCACTCGCCTCATATATTAAGAGCTGCAGCGGATTGGAAGGCAAGAAAACAGCTGCTTTCGTTACCCCCAGAATAATCGGAACAACCAGAACCTTGCGAAAAATTATGAAAACATTGGAGGAGAAAGGCTCAATAGTCATGGCTTTTCGGACTATCAAGAGTCTATCCGAAGCGAAAGACTTCGGAGATATCCTGTCCAGAATTCAAAAATGAGCTTAGACGATTTAAGAAAAATGATTGAGGAATATAAAGATTATGTTCTCAATATCAACTACCCTGAACAAGAAATCCTGAAGATGTTGACTTTGAGGGATGAAATAGAAAACCTTCTTCTCAATTTAGAAAAAAGAGGGACTGATCTAGAAGCGGATAAAGTAAGACTGGAGACCTTTGATACCATCATAAGAAAAAAAATGAAAATGGTCTATAGAAAACTAACTGCTTCTCTCAATCCCCTACCCTACCGAGAGGAAAGAAAGATTCCCCGCTCCCATTGGTGGTGGTATCTGGATGAGTTACTTAGAGAAAAAAGAGCTCAAGCAAGAAGAAGATGGCTTATCAGAGGAGGAACAGCTGCTGTTGCCCTGCTGGCTGTCTACATCATTCTTACCAAAATTGTCCCCCAGCCAAAACAATCATTTATTTATCAGGAGGAAGCAAACCAACTTTACCAGGAAGGTAGATTAGATGAAGCCATCAATGTCTATAAAAAGGCTCAAGATCTCGAGCCTGACAATAGCAGTATCCCTTTGATGCTGGGAATGATTTATGAGGATAAAGGACTACTGGATAGAGCGAATGATTATTTTGAACGTGCCAGACTATTATCTTCCCAAAAAATAGATTTCTATAACTCGCGTGGAATGGTCTATTTCCAAAGGGGTAAATTAGACAAGGCTACTCTCGATGTCAAGAAAGCTTTGGAGCTCGATCCTAATAGTGCTTTCTCCCACTTTCTTCTAGGAAGTATCTATGAGATGGAAAATAAAATTGCTGAGGCCATTGTTGAATACCAGATAGTCTCTGACTTAGACCAGAATCCCCAATTGACTGTTATGGCCCGTTTCAAGATGGGAATGATTATGCAAAGAGGCCCCTTGCGCTCCTTTGAATAAATGATGAAGAAGAGCAAACCACATTTATAAATAAATGGTGAATTAATGGAAAATATAAGACCTATATGGTTGGAGATTAATCTTGACGCTATTGCTCACAATGTAAAGAAGATAAGACAAATAGTTGGCAAGAATACCCAGATTATTGCTGTAGTCAAAGCAAATGCTTATGGACACGGGGCAATTGAGGTATCCGAAACACTCCTGGAAAATGGCGTTACTATGCTGGGAGTAGGCGTTATCGAAGAAGGAGTAGTCCTACGTGAAGCAGGTATTAAAGCACCTATTTTAGTTTGTGGACTCACTAAAGATGACCAGCTTGAACCTCTTGTTATGTACAACCTTTCCGCTACTGTTTGTAGGCTCAAAACAATACAAGCTCTATCCAGAATAGCAAGCAAGAATAAGAAAAAAGTACCTGTCCATATAAAAATTGATACTGGGATGGGACGATTGGGGATCCCTAGTCAAGATACTCTGAATTTCGTTAAGGAAATAGGTAAAATGAAGAATATAGAAATTGAGGGTATTTTCACTCATTTTGCCGCTACCAATGAAGAGGATGGGAATTACACCAGGAAACAATTTGAAAAATACAAGAAAGCACTCCTTGAGCTAGAAAGAGAGAGAATAAATATTCCTGTTAAGCATGTAGCCAATAGTACTGCTATCCTTAACTCATCCCGCTTCCATTTGAATGCGGTAAGACCAGGTATAATCGTCTATGGATTATTTCCTTCGCCTAGAACTAAACAGATAGTCCAATTAAGGCCAGCAGCAGAATTCAAGACCAAGATTATCTTCCTGAAAGAGGTTTCCGCTGGCAAGAGCATAGGATATGGAAAAACTTTTGCTACAACCAGGCCTACCAGGATAGCTACCTTGCCTGTAGGATATGCCGATGGCTACTCCTGGCTTCTCTCTAATAAAGGAGAAGTCTTAGTAAGAGGGCAGCGTGCTCCGATAATAGGAAGAATTTGCATGGACTTATGTATGATAGATGTGACTCATATTGGAAGAGTTCAAATCGGTGATGAAGTAGTCCTGTGGGGAAAACAGGGTTCGGAGATGATATCAGCCGAAGAGGTAGCCCAAAAAATGGGAAGTATTGTTTATGAAGTTATCTGTATGGTGGATAAGGAAAGAGTGCCTAAAGTCTTTATAAAGAATGGAAAACCGTTTAAGGTTAAGTCCTTGCTAGGGAATAGTTTACTTGCTGGATAAGAAAGTCAATATACTGCCGGGAAGGCGTTTTTGATTAGCTTAATATGGTTGGCTCTATTGTTATCCATCAAAATGCTTACCACATCAAAACGACAATTGGTATCTTTTATCCTCCGATGAGCAAGATAACCCAAAGCTAGTTTGCTAAGTCGTCGTCTTTTATCATAAGAGAGAGCTTCTTCAGGCAGGCCAAAATCGGTGGAACAGCGAGTCTTCACTTCCACAAACACTATGCTCTCATCTTCTTTTGCCACTATATCTATTTCCCCCAGACGGCTGCGATAATTCTTTTCAATTATCTGGTAGCCCTGCTTTCGCAAAAATTTTGCTGCTATTTTCTCTCCTCTGTTTCCTAGTTTCTTTCTTGTATCTACCATTCCTCATTCTCACCAAAAAAAACAGCGCTCGTTCCTGCGCTAATAGGAAACGCCCTTCAGGAGTCTTATTCGCCAGGGAGGCCAGTAGAGGAGAAATGCTTGCCCGACAATATTTTCAGCAGGCACAAACCCCCAAAAGCGACTGTCATCACTGGAGTCTCTGTTATCACCCATCATAAAGAGAGAATCAGAAGGAACTTTTATCGGTCCATATTCATCACGCGGAAAGCCTCTATTCCAGCTATCAGCATGAACAACATAGGGCTCACTTAAGAGCTTTCCGTTGATATAGACCTTCTTCTCCTTGATTCTTACTTCATCGCCGGGAAGACCGATGGCTCTCTTAACAAAAT
Source organism: Clostridia bacterium (assembly GCA_009618505.1). The sequence continues at coordinate 13,279 of WJOQ01000347.1, forward strand.
TATCTTTAGGATTTAAAGGAAATTTGAAAACAATTATGTCTCCTCTATCCACATTATCTAAATCATAAAAAAGCTTATAGGCTATAATTCTATCCTTTATCTGAAGATCTGGTTTCATAGATCCGGTGGGAATCCAGAATGACTGTGCAACAAAGGTAATTATTACAAAAGCAAGGAAAAAAGCGATAACTATAGTCTCCACAGTCTCCTTTGCCCAGGATAGAAACTTGGCTCTTTTTTTCATTTTCCCACTTTATTCCTCAAATAGGATAAATTAGCTCTCCTCGCTTTTCCTTGCTTAACTACCTCTATTTTTTTTATTAAGGGTGAGTGCAAAGGGAATATTCTTTCCACTCCTATGCCAAAAGAGACTTTTCTTACAGTAAAAGTCTCCCTTATTCCCCCTCCTCTTCTGCGAAGAACCACTCCTTCAAAGATTTGAGTTCTTTTTCTCTTTCCTTCGTGAATGTCAAGATGTACAGCCACTGTATCACCGGGACAAAACTTGGTGATATCCTTCTTCATTGCCTCTTCTTCTATCTTTTCAACCTTAGTCTGCATTCTAACCTGCTCCTTTTCTCAATGTTCTGTCCGTGCTCTCTTAATCTGCTCTAGCATTTCTTCTTCTTCTCGGCTAAGCTTAGCTGTCTTTAACAAATCAGGACGTTTTTTAAAGGTGTTTTCTAATTTCTTTTTTTTTCGCCATTCTCTAATTTTCTGGTGATTACCAGATATAAGTACTCCCGGTACCTTCCATCCTCTAAACTCAGCCGGTCTGGTATAGTGAGGATAATCTAGAAGTGTTTGATAGAAGGAATCTTCACGTATCGAATCTTTGCATCCGAGAACCTCCGGGAGCATTCTAGCTATTGCATCTACGATAACCATAGCCGCTAGTTCTCCTCCGGTCAGAACAAAATCACCTAAAGAGAGCTCCTCGTCTATGAGGTGCTCCCTCACCCTCTCATCAACTCCCTCGTAATGTCCGCATATAAAAATTAAGGCCTCCTCTTGGGCCAATTCCTTAGCTTTTTCTTGAGCAAAGGGTTGACCCTGGGGAGACAACAGAATAACCTTCCAAGAAGATCTTTTCTCTTCCTTAACTTTCTCCACTGCTCGGAAAAGAGGCTCTGGTTTCATCACCATACCTGCCCCTCCTCCATAAGGAAGATCGTCTACCGTTCTATGTCTATCACCAGTGAAGTCTCGTAAATTATGAAGATTAATCTCCAGAATTCCCTTTTTTCTTGCTCTTTTAATCATACTTTCATCAAAAGGGCCCCTAAACATAGAAGGGAACAGAGTTATAATATCAATCCGCATGCTAGGTTCTTATTTTGTCTCCTCTTTTGTCTCCTCTTTTGTCTCCTCTTTTGTCTCCTCTTTTGTCTCCTCTTTTCTCTCCTCCAAAATCTCTACCATTACTCTCTTCTTTAGCTTGGCTGCTGCTGCACCTACAATTGTCCGTAGAGCATTAGCTACTCTACCCCCTCTTCCTATCACTTTGCCCATATCATCTTTAGCCACAGAAATTTCCAGCAAGATAACTTTCTCTGCTTTTATTTCCTGCACCTCCACCTCATCGGGAGAATCCACTATCTGCTTGATGATGTACTCAACTAATTCCCGCATTTCAACCTCCTTCTCTTACTAATCAGACCGATTTCATTACTCGTATCTAGTATTGAGTATATCTATCGCACTGTATTACACAATACACATCACGATTCACGTATTTCATCTGGAGAAAGAATAGAGAAATTCATCAGTAATTTTCTTACTGAGTTAGAGAGTTGAGCTCCTTTGTTAATCCAGGACAGGACCTTTTCTTTATTTGCCTCCACCTTCTTCGCTCGTGGATCATACCATCCCAGCTTTTCAATAAACTTTCCTTTTGGCGAACAACGAGAATCTACCACCACTATACGATAAAAGGGGACCTTGTTAGCTCCCATTCTTCGCAGTCGAATTTTTGTTGCCACCGAGTTCTCCTTTTTGAATATTTTTCAATCGGAGTATTGCTTTTTCTGGATCAGATGCATTGAATACAGCCGTGCCGGCTACTAAAATAGAAGCCCCTGCCTCTATAACCTTGGCTGCTGTCTCCTGATTAATCCCTCCATCTACTTCAATTTCTAAAGAGAGTCTTCTCTTCTTAATAATTTCCCGTAAATCTCTTATCTTAGGGATTACAGAAAAAAGAAGACTTTGTGAACCAAATCCCGGATTAACTGTCATCGCTAGAACTAGATCTACTTCAGAAATGACATACTCTAACTCCTGCAAAGAAGTAGCAGGACTCAAAGCTACTCCCACCTTCCGTCCTTTTTCTTTTATAATAGTAACTAACCTATCCAGATGTAAAGATGTTTCTACATGAACAGTAATTAAATCTGCACCCGCGTCAATAAAAGGGTTAATCCATTCTTGGGGATTATCCACCATCAGATGTATATCAAAAAGAAGGTTAACCTTCTTTCTTAGAGAGGCAACCAATCCAGGACCAAAAGTTATATTGGGCACAAAGTGCCCATCCATTATATCAAAGTGAAGACTATCTACTTCTCGTTCTACCCTGCTTATTTCCTGGTAAAGACAACTAAAGTCAGCAGCTAGTATAGAGGGTGAAATCTTCACCCTGTTCGTTACTCTCTTATCCTTATTCAACTTCCTCTGTTTTAACCAATTTATTATCTATATATACTTTGATCTCTCCCTTTCCAACTACTCGAGAGACAATCAATACCTTCTCTCCTGGTCTTCTTTGCCCATAGTCTATACCTCTTTCCCCCCGGCTATCTATAATTACTACTCGAACTTCCTTGTTCGTCAGCCCAGGAGGAACTTCTACTGTAGTCATTATCCATTCTGCTTCAGGAGATAAAGAGTGTTCTTGCTCATAAAACGTACTCACTGTTAACTCAATGGGAGTTTCGGAATCAATCATAGTGCCTGGAGAAGCCGATTGATAAAGAACCGCTCCTTCTTCGCCTAAAGAAGGAGACTCTTTTATTTTCCCAATTTTCAAGGATAACTTATCACAGAGCTCTCTTACTTCCTCAATTTTGCTCCCGACAAAGTCAGGCATATAAAATTGAAGATTTTTGGCTCCTAAACTTACCAGGATGTTTATCCCCTTCTCTACATCTGTCTCTGTCTGGGGAGAAGGATCCTGAGAAATGATCTCTTCTTGAGGGATTTGGGTATAGGAATAACTCACTATACCAATCCTTAATCCCCTTTGAGCAAGATAGATATTTGCTTCTCTTTTCCTTTTTCCCACAAGAGAAGGAGTTATTACTAATCGTGCCCCCCCACTAACAAAAACTCTAATCTCTCTGTCTTTATGTACCTTGGTTCCCGGAGCAGGAAATTGAGAAATAATAATCCCTTCAGGAGCTTGAGAAGAGTATTTCTCACCCATTAACTTCAAGGATAAATCTTGCTCTCCTAAGAGAGCAAGGGCCTTCATCATCTCTTTACCCACAACAGAAGGAACCTCTATTCTCTGAGGAGGCACCAATATCCTTAATGTCAAAAAAACCATGCCTAATGATAACCCCACCAAGCAAGCAAGAATCCCCGCCGCTTTCAGTAGTGATTTTAACCACCGAAGCAATTCTACTCCTCTAGCCCTTTCTTAGCCTTTTTTGTCAATTCTGAAAATTCGGAGGGATTACTTATGGCTAGTTCAGAAAGAACCCTTCTATTCAGATTAATATTAGCTTTTCCCAATCCTTTAATGAAAAGAGAATAGGAAAGTCCCTCTTTACGGACAGCCGCATTGATTCTGGTAATCCAAAGCCTCCTAAACTCTCTTTTCCTTCTCTTTCTCCCCTTATAACTGGCAGAAAGTGCTTTTTTTAAAGCCTCGCTAGCCAGAACATAAAGCTTGCTCCTTCCTCCTCTATATCCCTTGGCAAGCCTTAAAATCCTTTTTCTCTTTTTAGTATGGATTATGCCTCTCTTAACTCTAGCCATTAAAACCCCCACCTTTACTTCGTATCTCGTTGTTCGTATTTAGTATCTCGCAAAAATGCTTTAAGACATAAAGCGCAATGCCCTTCATCCGATTGTCCAATCAGCTTCTCGTTAGAGTATCGGATAAAACCTTAAAGCCATAATATTTAGCGTTCACTCTACGTTATGCCATTAATTTCTTAATTCTTGTCACATCTTTTTTATTTAATAAAGTGCTTTTTCTCAAAGCTCTTTTCTTTCTGGAAGATTTCTTTTCTTTTAAGTGTCCCGTACAAGCCCTATTTCTTTTTATTTGTCCTTTCTTGGTTGTCTTGAACCGTTTCATTGCTCCCCTATGGCTTCTAATCTTTGGCATCTACCTCTCCTTCTAGCTCGATACTAGATTCTGGATGCTCGATCCTCGTTTTTCCCTCATATTTATTGTGAGGTTTAATTAGCTACCTGCCATCCGCAATTTTGGAACGTTGAACGTCTAACTTAGGTTCTTCTTTTGCGAGTATCGAGAATCTAGAATCGAGTACCTAAAACATTGAACTTTTTCTTTATCGAAACTTAGCGATATATTTAAATATGAGATACCATTTTCAACTAATGGGGTTTATCTAATTTCGGCATCAGATATTGCTCTATAACCCTGCGGCTCATAGATGGACGTGTTTCAGCTTTTCCTACTTCTTCTATTTCCTTGCTGGCCCGTTCCAGAATTTTTTTTCCTTGCTCCTGGTAAATCATCTCTCTTCCCTTAAACCTAAGAGAAAGCTTTACCCGGTATCCCTCTTTTAAAAACCTACATATTTTCCTTACCTTCACCTCAAAATCATGCTCTCCAATCCTATAGCTTAATCTTACTTCTTTGATAGTATTGACTGACTTCTTCTTAGCCTTCTTTTTTCTTTTTTCCTGTTGATATTTGTACTTTCCGTAATCGAGAATACGACAAACAGGAGGATCAGCTTGAGGAGCTACCTCCACTAAGTCCTGTCCCTTTTCTTGAGCAATTCTTAAAGCTTCCTCCCTAGAAAGAATACCCGCTTGCTCCCCTTCTTCGTTGACAAGTCTTACTTTTTTTGCTCTTATTTGGCTATTTACCCTAATCTTACCCTCCCTTGTTCCAACTAGTATATCGTTGTTCGTAACTTGTATTTCGATGCTTGATACTGGATACTCGTCTTACTTTCGTCTCTCATCCCTTGTTTTTGCCTTTTTTTGAGATACTAGATACAAGATACGGTTCTTGATTTACCATTTACTGGCAACTATTCACTAATTGGTGCCCAGTGCTGGACTTGAACCAGCGACCTCTTGCATGTCAAGCAAGCACTCTAACCACTGAGCTAACTGGGCTTGGAGGCGGCACCCGGATTTGAACCGGGGAATAAAGGATTTGCAGTCCTCTGCCTTGCCACTTGGCTATGCCGCCTGGATTATTCCCCTTTAGCCTGATTTAATTACTGCTCTAGATCGTTTCCGGACGATTCTTCCTCTACACTCTCCTTTAAAGGAGTCATCCTGCATTCTCCGTTAAAAAAAGCCCCTTCCGCAATAGTCAAATCGGAAGCCTTTACCTTCCCTTCCAAGCTTCCTGACGGAAAAAGTTCTACTTTTTCCTGACAATCAATATTCCCTATAACTTTACCACTAATATTTATCGACTTAGCTCGAATATTTGCCTTTATGAAAGCATCTTTTCCTATAACAACATCTCCCTCAACTGCAATCTCTCCTTCAAAATTTCCGTCGATACGAACACTTCCTTTGTCTTTTAGGGTTCCTTTAAATTCTGTTCCTTCCCCTATGATACTAGCAGTTTTGACCTTCTCTTTATCGCCAAACATCTCTCATCTCCTTATTCCAAGATTATACCTACTTCACCTCTCCCAGGGGCTCCACCATTAACCCTAAAGGATCAACGGTTTTTCCTTCGGACCATACCTCGAAATGCAAATGCGGTCCCGTACTGTGGCCCGTGCTACCCACTCTTCCTATGACTTCTCCCTTATCCACCCGTTGTCCTTCTTTTACCACAATACGAGAAAGATGACCATACACCGTTTGATATCCATGCCCATCATTCATCTCGATCCTTAAGCCGTAGGCACTTTTCCACCCAGCAGAAACAACTTTCCCCTGAGCAGAAGCTCTCACTTCTGTACCCCAGGGCGCTACAATATCAATGGCTTGATGAATCTCTTTCTTCCTGGTAACAGGATTTACTCGTGGACCATAGCCGCTACTAATCCATCCCTGAACAGGAAAAATATTGGGAGTAGAAGCAAATAAATCTTTCTTCTGGCGGACAATCTTTTCTACTTCTTCAAAACCTCTCCCACGTCTTTCAATCTCATTTTCCAGAAAAACAGCACTTTCCTCAATTCTCTCAATTAGGCGAATGGGAAGTAATTCTTGGTCACCTACTTGCATGACTTCTTCCAATAGAGAATAATCCTGCGGACCCCCCTTGCCTAACTCCTTATTTGTCTCTGCGCTTCCCCCCACTCCAGCCAAAATCCTTAACCTATCCTCTAATTTTTTTAGTTTCTCCATCTCCCCATTAAAATTGCTGATCTTCTGAGCCAGAGAGAGGATTTCCTCCTTCTGAGTTTGATTTGTTACCTCCAACTCATCAAGCCGAGCTACTTTATACCTCATCTGTCTATAATCATTAATAAAAAAAGACAAAGATAAAAAACCTGCCACTATTGCTGTCAGAACTAAAGAAAAACTAATTTTCGAAATTGTGATCTGTCGCACTCCCCTTTCTGAATGGGGAATCAGCATCAAGGTGAAGATTTCTCTTCTTTTTTTCTTTTTTTCCATTTTCACCTCCTTTGAAATCTTTATTATTTTCTTTCCCTATTATTCTATGCCCCGCCTTTCATCCTGTGAGTCGCATTAATTATAGCACAGAAAAGAAGAATGTAAAGGTCTCCTTCTTATACATTACTTATAGGGACTTAAAGAATAACATCTTATCGAGTGTTTGTCAATACAGCCAACTCGTTGGTCTGTTTGCTATAGGAGGAAAGATTTGCTACAATAGAATTGAATCTCGATACTCGATACTGGATACTCGCCTTGGCCT
>WJOQ01000264.1 GCA_009618505.1 Clostridia bacterium
GATTTCCCATAATAATCTTTGCCTTAGGATGAAGCTTGTCCAGAATTACATTCAATCCGTAATAATGCATATCATATATAAGAACATCGCTCGCTCCTCCTTCCAAAGCACCCTCCACAGTAGCATTTAAATCTGACATTAAGAATTCTCTTGCCTCTTGGTATCCAGGGCTTCCTGGTTTTGCCTGTTTATCAGGACTTACTACTCCCGTGATTCCTTCCATGTCGATTATGATATAAATCTTCACTCTCTATCCTCCTTTCTCTTTTCCCCTTACCCCTGGTTTCGTTCATTATTCATAGTTCATTGTTCGTTGACCTGCTAACCTGTTAGTTTAACTGGTTAACTTAGTTAATTGGTTAATTTTCCGTCTCACCCCATCTCTGTTTTCTTTTCGAGATACGAGATACGATTCACGTTGTTTTTTCAATTGCCTTATCCAGGGCTTGTTCTGCTTGATAGGAACTCCTCACAAAAGGTGAGCTAGCTATATAGGAAAAACCCAGAGATTGACCTATTTCCTCATATTCTTTGAATCTGGCTGGTGTTACAAATTCCTTTACTGCAAGGTGTTGAGAGGAAGGCCTTAAATATTGACCAATAGTGAGAATGTTACACTCAACCTCTCTCAAATTCTCCATAGTCTTGATGACCTCTGTGAAACTTTCTCCTAACCCTACCATCAAGCCAGACTTGCTATAGATAGAGGAATCTAGTTCTTTACTTCGCTTTAATAATTCTAGAGAACGCTCATAATCTGCCTGTGGTCTGACTTGAGGATAAAGATGAGAAATCGTTTCCAGATTATGATTGAGAACATCTGGTTTTGCTTCTATCACCTTTTTAAGAGAAGGCAGGGAGCCTTTAAAGTCAGGGATAAGAACCTCAACTCTAATTTCTTGCCGATTGATTTTTTTCATTTCCTTTATAGTTTGAGCAAATTGCTCTGCTCCTCCGTCAGACACGTCATCCCGGGTGACCGAGGTTATCACTACATACCTCAGTCCTAATTTTTTTACTGCTTGGGCTACATTTTCCGGCTCCTGGGAATCAAGAGGAAGGGGAGCTTCCTTTTTTACCGCACAAAAACGGCAATTTCTGGTACATATATCTCCCAGGATTAAAAAAGTAGCTGTTCTTTTCTGGAAGCACTCTCCTATATTGGGGCATTGTGCTTCTTCACAAACAGTATGTAAAGCGTAAGAGCGAAGAAGTCCTTTTATCTCCCGGAGAATATCCTCTCTGGGGGCTCTTTTTTTGAGCCATTGAGGCAGACTCATCTTATGCCCACCACATTTCACCTGTTTTCTCTTTAAGGATTATTTCCTTAAGAAAGGAAGCTGCCTTTTGAAATCCTTCATTGGCGCTCATTAAACTGTCCTCATGCTCAATACTCAAAACATAGTCATAGCCGCATAAACGTAAGGTACTGATGAAATATTTCCAGAAAGAGGCATCGTGTCCGTAGCCCACGGTTCTGAAAATCCAGGAACGGTTAATCTCGTCTCCGTATGACTTGGTATCTAATACTCCATTCACCGACGTATTGTAATCATCTATCTTGGTGTCCTTGGCATGCACATGATAGATACACCCTTTTAATTTTTTCAATGCAGCGATAGGGTCTATTCCTTGCCAGAATAGATGTGAAGGGTCAAAATTAGCGCCGATTGCTTTGCCTGCTGCTTCTCGCAATTTCAAAAGAGTTTCAGGGTTATAGACGACAAAGCCTGGATGCATTTCGAAACAAATTTTTTCTATTCCCTCTTCTTGAGCAAATTTTGCCTCTTCTTGCCAGTAAGGAATGACTTTTTCTTCCCATTGCCATTTCAAGATTTTAGAATAATCTTCTGGCCAGGGGCAGGTTACCCAATTGGGGTATTTTGAGGAGTCGCTATCTCCTGGACAGCCGGAAAAAAGAGCTACCCTTTCTATCCCTAACCGATTGGCAAGAACAAAGGTCTTACGAGTGATTTCTCGGTGGTTCCTGGCAATGCTCTCCTCAGGATGAAGGGGATTACCATGACAGCTTAAAGCACTTATCTCTATATTCCTTTTTTTGAATTCTTCCTTAAATCTTTTCAATGCCTCTTTACTGTCCAGAAGCTCATCTATTTTACAATGGGCGTCTCCCGGATAGTTACCCGTGCTTACCTCCACTGCTTCCAGACCTGTCTTCTGAACGTAATCCAAAGCCTCCCCCACT
>WJOQ01000240.1 GCA_009618505.1 Clostridia bacterium
ACCTCAACGCCCGATATACTCTAGGAGGAATGAAAGCTAATGCCCGAAAGGGTTATTTCAATGGAGGAACTCCTCCTTTCGGATACTTCCCCAAGAAAGTAGAGGACGAGTATGGAAACCCAAAATCAATCCTTGAGGTCCATCCAACCGAAGCAGAGATTGTACGTTACATATTCAGGTTTTATACGCAAAAGGGTCTCGGCACCAAGAGAGTCGCCTCTCTCCTCAACAGAAAAGGCATGAGAACAAGACAGGGAAGAAAGTGGAGCAAGGATAGAATAAGGGCAATTCTTGCCAATTCTACCTATATGGGAGAGCGGATCTACAACCGCTATGAGAGCAAAATCAAAAGAGAAAAACCCAAAGACCAGTGGATAGTCGTCAAGGTAGAGGGTATAGTGGAGAAAGAGCTTTTTGACCAAGCCCAAAGGGTGATGAAAGAGAACTCTCCCCTTGAAACCAATCCAGCTGTAACCGCATCGCCTACCCTCTTAAGCGGAATTCTAAAGCACGAAGAGTGTGGGAAGTCTATGACGCTAGAGACAGCAAAAAGGCGGAAAGTATCCCTATTATAATTGTCGAGGTTACCTGAGGGAAGGAAGTTGTGCCGGAGACAGAATCCCCGTTGGAGTCATGGACAAGGAAGTCCTCGATCATCTCACCTTGAAGTTTTTCGGCGTCAAACGGCTCAAGCTCCTTTTGAGTCAGTGGTTAAAGGAAAGAAAGGGTCACAGAAGCCATGCAAGAGAAGAGGAAGCAAGGATCCGATCTCAGCTTAGAGAAGAGAAAAGAAGACTTGATAATATCTACAATTTGATTGAAGAAGGTATCGTAAAAGAAGGGAATATTAACCAGAGAATCGAAGAAAGACTCAGTAACGTTAGCCTGCTTGAAGCAGAACTCACCAGAGCAACGACGCTCAAAAAACTGTCAGTGCTTTCCCACCTTCTAACAACTGCTTTCCTTCAAGAGACCCAACGAAAAATGAAGGAGTTATTCTATCAAGATTCAAGATTTGCCAAAAGATACCTTAAGCTTTTTCTTGATAGAATCTTGGTGAGTGGGGACAAAGTAACGCTTGTTGCGCGGCCAGATATTCTTTTTAGAGCCATCTCACTGAATACTCGAAGCAATCTTAAGACAGTTCCCACAGCTGGCGTGGAGTGGCTCCCCGGACTGGACTCGAACCATCAATCTCATAGTTGCAAGTCAGTTAATATTTGAAGGTTAAGAAATCTTTCGGGAAGATCCTGCCTGAATAGATTTGACCCATTATTCCAAATAATCTATACTTAGCCTAAATCGTATCCATACGCTAAACTAATGGGATGGAGAGGGGTGCGTTTGAAAAAACAGGGTATCATAGAACAAAAAGATTGCAAAAAGATAAAGCTCAATAAAGAAGTCATCTGGAGACGTAAATGAGTACTATTGAAGTTGACAAACTCACCCGCAAATTTAAAGATTTAGTAGCTGTGGACCATATTTCTTTTAAGGTAGAAAAAGGGGAGATTTTCGGACTGCTAGGACCTAATGGAGCGGGTAAATCTACCATTATCAGAATGCTCTGCACTCTTCTCAGGCCCACCTCTGGTGAAGCAAAAGTGGCTGGATTTGAAATAGTGAAAGAAGCAGGAAAAGTAAGAGAACATATTGGATTGGTAGCAGAAAAAATTATCCTTTATGATAGACTAACAGCCAGAGAAAATCTTAAATTCTTCGGCCGGTTAAATCACATCCCGGAAAAAACAATCTCAGAAAGAACCAAGAAGCTCCTTAAGCTGGTCAAAATGGAGAAATGGGCTAATAATCTGGCCGGTACATTCTCTACTGGAATGAAACAGAGAATAAACCTGACCAGAGCTCTTCTTAATATGCCGGAGATACTCTTTCTAGACGAGCCGACCCTGGGATTAGACCCTCAGACTACCAGAGCCATTAGAGACTTCATTAAAGAAATAAACAAGGAGGGGATTACCATTATTTTAACTACCCATATTATGCAGGAAGCAGATATCTTGTGTGACATAATTGGGATTATTGATCAAGGCAAGATTGTTGCTCTGGATACCCCTCAAAATCTGAAGAGTGCTATCTCAGAGCAAGGAAAAACTGCTTTTGACTTGAATATTTCCAATCCGTCTGCTCAAGTAGTTTCCCAGATTGAGCAGCTGGAAACTGTCTCTTTGGTCAG
>WJOQ01000391.1 GCA_009618505.1 Clostridia bacterium
ATTCACGAGCTCTTTCCACCGAATGGTATGTTATTTCCTCCCCTTGAAAATATATCCTTCCTTTACCGGGAGGGTGAACTCCGGTCAGGATTTTTATCAATGTTGATTTACCGGCGCCGTTATCGCCTATCAATCCAACAACTTCATTATATCCTACTTCAAAATTTTCTTTTCTTAAGGCAGCAACTTCTCCAAAATATTTAGAGATATTTACCATTCGTACTAATTTCTCATTGTTTAGCTCCATTGAATTCCTCCTCATTATTAGCGGATAGCGCTTAGCGTATAGCGTATAGTGAAAATAAAGGGTAATAAAGCTGAATCAAGAGATCGAGTATATCAGTGTTCTATTTTTGAATTATAACTTTTAGCTTTAAAGGAGTGGATAGCATGTCTTATAGGATGATTTTATCCTACGCGTTAAACGCTATTTATAATTCACCTTTCTCTTCTCAAAATCGAATGAATGGAAACAGAAATAACTATGATCAAACCATAGAACAGCTGGGTCCAAAATCCTGAAAGCCCTACACCGACAATTCCACTCTCCAAAGATCCTATAATAATACATCCAATAAAGGTTCCGAAGATAGTCCCCGTCCCTCCGAAAGCTGAGGTTCCCCCTAGAAAAACTGCGGCTATTGTTTTGAGAAGATATCCTGATCCCGCGGTGGTCCACCAATATAAGAATTCAAAATTAGCCAGTATTCCAGCAAAAGCAGCGAAAAATCCTAATTGTGCAAAGACAAGTATTCTCACCCTGTTCACAGGTATACCCATCATTCTAGCACTTTCTATGTTATCTCCGGTAAAAAATATATGAGTGCCAAATTTATGTCGATTCAAAATCAACCAGAAAAGAAAGGCTAGTCCAACAGCCCACAGCGCCTGAGCTGGGACAACCCCTCCTATTTTGCCTACTAGACTCTGAAACAAGATTGTTCCTTTGGCAGCTACTAGCGATCCTCCCGTGACTCCGCTGCAGACCAGAATCAATCCTTTCCAGAAAAACATTGTCCCTATGGTTACTATTAATGACGGAACACCGACTTTCACCACTAATATACCATTTAGAAATCCTGCCAGCAAACCTGTAATCAAAGAGCTTACCACAGCTAAGGTAACATTTCCGGTTGAGGTAAATACAGCCATACATACCCATCCAGAAAATCCCATTATTGAAGGAAAGGAAAGATCTATCTCTTTACAAATAATTACAGGTGTTAAGGCTAAGGCCATAATAGTCATAAAGGGGATGGTAGACATAAAAGAATAGTAAATATCAAAATTAAGAAAAGTTCTAGGAGATCTAACGATAAATAATGTAAATAGTGCTACCAGAACTGCAAATATACTCCACTGTAATTTAAGTTCACTCAGCTTGAGATAACGTTTTAGCATTTTCATTTTTTCTCTTTTGGCTTTCTTATAGTTAGAATCCTACTTTCGGCAGACCGGTAATGACCTTTTTCGTATTTTCTATCTGCTACACCCTACCCGCTTTCCGCTGTCTTTTACTGCCTTTTGTCTTCACTATACGCTATCCGCTATTTATGATTTACGTCCTTCTTCTCAAAATCGAATGGATTGAAGCGGAAATAACTATGATCAAACCATATATCACCTCGATCCAAAATCCTTTGAGCCCTACGGCGACAATTCCACCCTCTAAAGACCCTATAATAATACATCCAATAAAGGTTCCGAAAATAGTCCCCATCCCTCCGAAAACTGAGGTTCCCCCCAGAAAAACTGCAGCTATTGTTCTGAGAAGATATCCTTCTCCCAATGAGGGCCAAAAAGATAACACTTCGAGACTAGCCAGTATTCCAGCAAAAGCAGCGAAGAACCCCAATTGCGTGAAGACGAGTATTTTTACTCTATTTACCGGTATACCCATCATTCTGGCACTTTCTATATTATCTCCGGTAAAAAATATATGAGTACCAAATTTATGTCGATTCAAAACCAACCAGAAAAGAAAGGCTAGTCCAATAGCCCACAGCGCCTGAGCTGGAACAACCCCTCCTATTCTACCTACTAAACTCTTAAACAAGACTGTTCCTTTGACACCTACTACCCTATTTCCTATTCCTCCAAGCCCGGCCAATAGACCTGTAATCAAAGAGATTATTAGAGCCAGGGTAGGATTTCCGGTTGAGGCAGATAAACTTACGAATACCCATCCAGAAAATCCCATTATTGAACCAAAAGAAAGATCTATCTCTTTACAGATAATTACAGGTGTTAAGGCTAAAGCCAGGATAGTTATGAAGGGGACGACAATCATGAAAGAATAGTAAATTCTAAAACCAAAAAAAACTCTGGATGCCATAATCATAAATAACGTAAATATTCCTACAAGAATAGCAAATATGCTCCACTGCAATCTAAATTCACTTAGTTTAAGATAATGTTTTAGTGTTTTTGTTTTTTTCTCTTTTGGCTTTTTTGTACTTAGACTCCTACTAAGATTCTCCATTTCGTTCTTTCCGCTTCTAAGATTTAGTTTTTTTATCGTTAGACGTCAAAAACTTTTAGGCAAGTGACAGACTGATATTAAGATACATCTGTCTTTTGATATAGCAGAACACAGCAACTTCTCAAAAATGGAAAAGTCAGAAGTTGCTGTGTTCCTTTTTCAGTCAACTACCAAACAATTCACTAAATTACCTAATTCCCGCATCAGCTAATGCGGCGAGAGCTTCAACATTGGAAGCATTCACCACACCAGCTCCGGTATCAATGTGAAGACCGGAAAACATAAATTTCCTAGCTAAGCAGATTTGGAGAACGGATAGATATCCGTGCAGAAATTGCTGCTGATCCCATACAGCTAGAATATATCCCTCTCTAATACCCTCTGCTGCCGCTGGAGTAGGATCAAATCCTGCACCCGCTACTTCTCCTGGCTTTACGCCGGCTGCTTTCAAGTACGTTGGTAGCGTGGCGGTGAGTCCTCCGTGATCAGTTATGACTAAATCAACGTCAGGATGGGCTGCTATGTATGCTGATACAACCGGTATACCCATAGTTGGATCAGCGTTTACTGCGTCTGAGATTTCTATATAATCAACTGTCACTCCTGCTTCTTCTAGAGCGTCTATGCAAGCAACTGTTCTCTCTCCTCGCCCTGGTACTCCCAATTTCAAAACCCCATAAACTAGAGCTCTATCTCCTTCTCCTAAACCAAGTTCCCTGACAACGTATTGACCTAACTTGAGACCTACTGAATACACTTCCGCTCCAACCCAACCGTGGCCCTCTGCACCATATTTCTTCTCGTAAGTGGGAAAATTTGTGTTTATGGCCGTTACTGTAATTCCCTTGCTAACAGCCTTGTCGATTATGGGTCCCCCTGCGTCTTCTCCTGCATATCCATAGACGACAATACCGTCAGGATTGGCGGCGACAGCTTCTTTGAAATCTATGATCATATCTTCAACGCTCCAATCCGACCATATAACCTCTAGTTTGGCTCCCAAATCATGTGCTGCTTGCCGTGCTCCATTGACGACAACAGTAGCAAAAACACCTCCCGGTGGTCCTCCGGCAAGGAAGCGTATAGTCATCCCCTCGCCTACTTTTACAGGTTCAAAACCATAACCTATGGTAGCAAAGGCGAGACTGAGACAAAGTGCCACAAGTACACTAACTACAATAATTCTCTTTATCATTGTATTCTCCTAATTTTTTATTTATTGGATTAGCCTACTTCCTTTTTCAGCTCCTTTCCGGCCTTATTTTATGCTAACGATGCTTCGGTTTCATAGCGACAGATACTTCTTTGCTTGGCGTTAATCTTTTGGGCAAGTTGAGTTTGGCTTAAATCAAGTTCTACACGGCCTACCCTTATCTTTTTGCCTGGTTTCCTTCGATCCAATCTGTATCCGTAAGAATAGCATACACTAAATTCGCAATAAGACAAGGTTTTGCAGTAGGAAGGATATGGACAAAGAAGGTTAAAGCTTCTACCTATAGGGCTTATATAAGGCCAGAAATAAGCAAGTTTTTAAGGAGGAATAACACCTCAAATTTTTTGCTAATCTATTTTACATTATTCACAAACCATACAAAGCCTATTAAGATAGAGAAGAAGAAATTTTAGAATATCTCTAAGTAGCAGTAATAAAGGTTTTTTGAGGGAAGAATAGAGGAATAGCAAGTTGTCAAGGATGGAAAATTGGGAGTAAATTTAATGCGTGAAAATCGGGGATTGAAGCTTGAGGACACCATTCCTGACCATACCTTTCTGGTAGGGAGCAGCATAACTTGGGAATCAGATGGAGTGATTTAGGTCTTTTTTTCTGGTGAGACTAGGATGCGTATAGGATTACCGATTTTCTTTCTGAAACGCTCAAAGGCTTCATTAATTCTATCCAAAGAAGTCTTCTCACTCACAGCCGCAGAAATATCCAGCCGGCCCTGCCAGATCAAGTTAACAATTTGGCCTAGTTCAGCAGTTGAATAAGCATAGGAACCGATTAGTTCAAACTCACTTCTGACAAATATGGTGGATGGGACTAGCTTAATCTCTTCGGGACCTAGACCCAGCACCACGGCTCTTCCTCCCATTCGCAGGCTTTTGACACTATTAGCTACTGCTTCTTTTGCTCCCACGCACTCTACTGCTAAGTCTACTCCTCCTGGGGTTATCTGTCTAATCCTTTTTACCGGATCCTCTTGAGCTGCATTGATTACCCTATCAGCTCCGAATACTTTTGCTCTTTCCAGCACCTCCTCTTTAATGTCTATAGCTATGACTTTTGCTGCTCCGCACAATTTGGCCAGACAAATAGCAAAAACTCCTATTCCTCCAGCGCCATAGACAGCCACTGTCTCTCCAGGAGTTAATTTAGCCCGGCGGGTAAGGGCGTGAAAAGGCGAACCAGCCGGTTCAATCAATGCTCCCTCTTCAAAAGAAACCGCGGGGGGAAGCCTGACTAATTTGTCTGCTTTTGTTTTTACGAACTGGGCAAACCCTCCCTCAGCATGGATTCCAATAAATTTTCTATTCTCACAGATGTAATCTTTTCCATTTAAGCAATTATTACAGAAACCACAATTGAGCACACCACTAAAGGTAACTCGATCTCCCACATTCCACTTCTTTATCTCCTTACTCACTGCTGCTACCTCACCGGAGATTTCATGACCCAGAGTGATAGGAAGATAGGCAGTGCTGGTAATACCGGCAACTCTCTGTAGATCTGAACCGCAGATTCCACAGAATTTAACCTGTACCAACACCTCACCTAAATCTAGGTGAGGAACAGGAACTTCTTCAATACGAAAAGGCTCACCCACTTTGTGCAGCCTGGCTGCTTTCATCATTCTCTTTTTCATTTAAACCTGCCAAGAAATACCGAAGGACAATTTCTTCCGTCGCTGTATAGTAGCCTTTTATTCTTTCTACTCAGCTTCTCGTTTCGGGAAAAATATAAACTCGTCGCCTTGCTCCTCAAACAGTATATTTTTCTTTCTCCTCAACTCGAAGTTTCGTTAAGGTTGCTTCTATAAGGCTTCTTCAGAAAATATCCTTCGGTATACGATATGATTTCCTAGTTCATCAAGAAAATCTGGGAACTTTTCCTGCTAATATTTAAAGGGCGGCCAACCAACCGCCATCGACGAATATCATCTGGCCGGTAATGTAATCGGAGGCTTCCGATGCCAGGAATACCACCACTCCAGCTAAGTCTTGAGGTATGCCGGTTCTTCCCAGAGGAATCCTGGCAACAGTTTTCTTCACCCATTCCTTGTCGGCAAATAAAGGAGCAGTTTGTTGGGTCTTAAAGTAACCAGGCCCAATTGCATTAACGTTTATGTTGTAAGGAGCCCATTCTACGGCTAAACCTTTGGTAAGCTGGAGTATTCCACCTCTACTGGCCACATAAGGGATGATTCTGGGAAGGCCTCTGACAGAAGTTAAGGAACCAATGTTAATGATTTTCCCTTTCTTCTGTTTAATCATGGCTTTAGCCGCTGCCTGAGCACAAAAGAAAGAAGCCTTAAGGATTGTGTTTACCACCTTATCCCAATCCGCTTCAGTTATTTCCAGGGAGGGCTTTCGGATAACAGTACCCGCATTATTGACCAAAATATCTATCCTGCCAAACTCATCCAGGGTATCTTTTATCATTTTGTTAATCTGGTCTACTCTTGATACATCTATAGGAAGAGGTAGACTCCGGCTTCCTCCTTGCCTGATCTGCTCAGCCGTCTTCTCTAAAGCAGATAGGGTCCTGCTGGCAATGGCTACATCGGCCCCGGCTTCGGCTAAAGCCAGAGCCATCCCCCGGCCCAAACCTCTGCTTCCTCCTGTAACCAGAGCAACTTTACCTGTCAAATCCATCTTTGATAAGCTCATAGCTTTTCCCCTTAATAGTACCTACCTTTCCCCTTTATGGGTCGCCTGATTATTATTCGAGCAATTTCTGGATGATTTTCAGGCAAAAATCAGGTAGGTCATCAGGAACCCGACTGGTTATTATATTTCCATCAATGACCACAGGGCTATCTTCATAATTGGCTCCTGCGTTGATCAAGTCATCCTTTGCCGCCTCATAGGAAGTTATACTCTTACCGCGCACTATACCTGCTGAGATTAAGACCTGCGGCCCATGACATATAGCAGCGATTATTTTATTCTTCTCATAAAGAGACTTTACCAAATTCAGACATCCCTGATGAATCCTGAGAACATCAGGAGAAAAACCTCCCGGGATGATGATAGCGTCCACGTCGCCAGGGTCTATTTCCTCCAAATTTGCCAGAGTGAATCTTTTTCCCTCTTCATGAACCAAGGGTGGGACAGTGGTGCCAAAACGACCGGTAACATACTTTCCCTTGACTGCCGGTCTGGTATGCAGTCCAGTATCTACTGCTACTATAATAGCCTCTGCCCCTTCCTCGCTCAACCTCAAAAGAGGATACCAGAGTTCAATATCCTCAAATTCTTGCCCAACTAGAAACACAACCCTTTTTCCCTCTAACTTTCCCATTTGTTTCTCCTTCTTTATATTGGATAAGTGTCTATCAGGCCAGCACCGGTAACAATGGCCACCTTATTGGCTAACCTCATTTTCCTCTGGCCTTTCTTACCTCCTCTACAAATTGTTCTGCTTTTCTGGTTATCACTTCAAACTGCGCTTGGGCCACAGCTTTTTTATCCACCAGGGCACTACCGGCTGAGATAACCGAAGCTCCAGCCTTAATAAACTCCCCGGCATTGTCTAAACTTACCCCTCCGGTAGGATTAAGTAGAATCTGTGGTAGGGGTGCCTTTATGGCCTTGATGTAAGAAGGTCCACCCAGTTGACCGGCTGGGAAAACCTTTACTATATCTGCCCCCATCTCCCAGGCTCTCACTATCTCAGTAGGAGTCATAGCTCCCGGAATTATTATTTTACTGTATCTTTTACATAGCCTGACCAATTCGGGGTTAAAACAGGGTCCCACAATGAACTCGGCGCCAGCCAGAATAGATGCCCGGGCAGTTTCAGGATCGAGTACTGACCCTGCCCCCAACAGTATCTCACCACCCGCTTCCTTAGCCAGCCTTTCCATAACCCCTATGGCACCCGGAACCGTCATAGTTATCTCAATCGTATTAATTCCTCCTTTTCTGATTGCTTCAACCACCTTTAGAGCCTCGTCGGCTGACCTTGCCCTGATGACCGGAATAACTCCGCCCTCAAGCATAATCCCTAGTTTTTCGCTTTTTTGACTCATACTTCTTCTCTCCTTTTACCTCGTAAGTTTTTCCCTGCCGAACCTTATCGGCCCAGGGATATGGTCCCATTTACAAATCCTATCTTTCCCTCACTACCTGAGGATTAACAATCGCTTTGGGCAAGCCTCCTTTTAGGACATCTAAGACT
>WJOQ01000293.1 GCA_009618505.1 Clostridia bacterium
ATCATATATAACACATAGGATTGGTCCTTTTTCAAATCATATCCCTTCTTGAGAAGATACCTTCGGCGAGTTTTATCGAACTCAATTCTGGCATAATGACCGCTAGCAACAAAGCGAGCATCTAATGAAATAGCTTTTTTGAGCAAGGCACCAAATTTTATATATTGATTGCACCTGATGCAAGGATTGGGAGTTCTTCCTTTTGTGTATTCCTGGCAAAAGTTGGTAATCACCTGACCGGCAAAAACTTCTCTAAAATTAATCATATAGTGAGGAATTTCTAATTTTTGAGCTACCCGACGGGCATCCTCCGCTGCCTTCAGAGAACAGCAACTGTTGAATATATCTGCCCTGGTAGCTGTTTCATCAGAAGGCCAGATTTGCATAGTTATCCCAATAACCTCATAGCCATCCTCTTTAAGAAGAGCTGCTGCAACAGAAGAATCCACTCCCCCACTCATAGCTACCACTACTCTATTGGACCTCATATAGTTCCTCTGCATTTTTTACTTTGCGTTTTACGCTTTCACTATACCCTATTCGCTAAACGCTGTACGCTCTTTTTATATATCATTCTCGCTAATTACTTTAATTCCATTTCTTTTGAACAGTGCCACCGTTACCCCATCTCCCTTAATTAACCTTTTAGAAAAACTTCCATCATATATGAAGCCACAGCCACAGGATGGACTTCTGGATTTGGCGATAAACTCTTTGATATTGTATTGTTTGGCAATCTTTAAGGCTTCTTTTGCTCCTCTTATAAACTGGCGCGTAACATCCTGGCCAATTTTGTTTTTGACTCTACTCTTGCCATCTAGAACATCATCTCCGCTGCCTTTTTCAATTTCCTGAAATTCCCGGGGAGTTGCCAGACCTCCCAACTGTTCCGGGCAGACCGGGATCAAAGTTTCTTTCCTTAAAAGTTCTATTACTCTCTTATTCTTGTATCGAGCCTTTCCATCCCAAGCACACCTTATTCCTAATAAGCAAGCACTTACAAGTCTCATTGAGCTATATCCTTATAAACCATAATCTTCTGGGTAGAGGAACAAACATTCACAATTCTTCCCATAAGAAAAGCTGTTGATTAACTTTACTCGTAGCCTTTCTTTGTGAAGCAGGATAGAATTTACCTTGCAGGGTAAGAAAATTACGAGCACGTCCTATTACTGCTCCTGTCTTTTTTAACTGGTCCAGTCGAGTAAACTTCTCTTGATTACGAGTCTCTACAATTCTTCTGGCAGAAATTTTGCCTATACCGGGTATTTTCAGGAGCTCAATAAAATCAGCTTTATTCACCTCCAAGGGGAATATCTCCGGATGCTTCAAGGCCCAGGCAAGTTTTGGATCATGTTCCTGGGACAGATTACCATCTTTTTCAAAAGGAAGGTCTTGGGGAGTAAATCCGTATCCTTTTAAAAGAAAATCTGCCTGATAAAGTCTGTATTCACGCAAAGGTAAGCAAGGCGGAAGTCCTTCTAAAGGAGTGCCTAAAATAGGCATAAAGGCACTATAGTATACCCGCCAGAGTTTATAATTCCGGTAGAGCTTATTGGAGAGACTCAATATTTCTCTGTCTGTTTCTTTGGCTGCCCCTACCACTAATTGAGTAGTTAATCCTGCCTTCAAGGGTTTTTCTTGATTTATTCTAGCAATTTTCTCTAAGCCTCCTAATAGTTCTGAAGCAAACTTCTTACTGGGTGAAAGCTGAGTCAAGTATTTCTCACCTGGCGCCTCCAGATTTATAGAGAGTCTATCCACAAGCCGAGCCGCAGCTTCCACTAAAGACTGAGCAGTGCCCGGCAGAATCTTGTAATGTATATAGCCACGATAGTCATACTTATATCTAAGCAGTTGGACAGTCTGAAGCATTTTTTCCTCTGATTGGTTGGTAGAACCACAAATAGCCGAGGAAAGAAAAAGACCATTCACCAATCTCTTTTCATAGTATTTAATGAAAAGTCTGGCTAGCTCTTGGGGAGAGAAATTAACCCGCCGGAAATCTCTATCTTTGCGATTAGCGCAATAGAAACAATTACCTTCACAGGCATTGCTCTGCAAAACCTTGAACAGTCTCACGCAGCTTCCTTTTTGTCCCACTGCTGGGTAGATAAACTTAAAGCGCTCAGACTTCTTTTTTTTTCTAGTAAAGATAGAAGGAAAACCACACACATCAAACTGAGCTACCT
>WJOQ01000104.1 GCA_009618505.1 Clostridia bacterium
TCAGCTGCTTCCGCGAATCCCAAACTAACTAATATCCCAATTATACATAAACTAATCAACAAAATCTTTACACTTTTACTCATAACATCCTCCTTCTGAATGAACTATTTTATTCAAAGTATTGACTTGTTGTCGCCTATATTCATATCACCTCCTTTCTTAAATATATATTTAATCAAATAAACGTCCAACCTACAGGCATTTATATTCACCTTATTCAGCTTCTTTTAACTTTCCTACCATCTTTAGGACTAGATCATCCAAGAAAGCTACAAACTCCTCTTTATCTGTCATTACCTTATACTTATTAGCCTCAATCATGGTTCTCACTTGAGAGAGAAATTCATCATAAATCCCATTTTTTTCTAAAATCTCTATCAGTTTACTAGCAGCATCCACTAACCTAAATGGACCATACATCTTTGTTTCCTGGTCCAGGTTTCTTGCACTTACTATTATATAACATATTAGTTCGAATATTTCCTTTTCTAATTTATCTTCCATTTGCGCTCTTATACTCCTCAAAAAAACAAACCTCTTCAAACTTTCTCTTTGGAGGTTTTGGAGACTCTGCTGGACAACCCAGGGAGATTATTAATTCTGGCACAATCCGCTCCGGAAGGCTAAGTAAAACTTGCACCCCTTTTTTATGGAAGGATAAGACTGGACAAGAGCCTATCTTTTCATCATATGCTTGAAGCATGATATTTTGGCTAGCCATAGCAACATCCATTATCGATAATATATCTCTACCGAGTTCCCCGCCCTTTTTATAAGCAAGCTCCTTATCCTGACAGACTACAATTAGTGCACTGGGGATCCCTAATATTCCCGGACTCACTGCTTTTATCTTTTGAATCCGATTGCAATCGGTAATAATTATGAACACCCAGGTCTGCGCATTTCCTCCTGTAGGCGCCCAGACACCTGCCTCCACAAGCTTCTGTAAAATCTTCTTCTCTATCGAACGATTTTCAAATTTCCGAATGCTTCGTCGTCCTTTAATTACCTCAAAGACTCTCATTCCTACCTCTTCTCACTCAATTCTTTAAAGATATGCTGAATTACATCTACTGCCTTCTCCATATCTGCCACAGCTATATTCTCCTCTTTAGTATGTTCTGCTTTGACTCCCATCCCTATAACCACTGTCTCGATATCTTTCTCATTGTAGTTAGAAGCATCGGTTCCTCCGCAGATAATCTGTACATTTGGTTTTAAGCCTACACTACTCACTGCTCTCTTTGCAACTTTTACCACTTCGGCATCCTCTGAAATGCGGGAAGCTTTTATGAGTAGTTCCATTTTAACCTCTGCCTGAGCTCCTACAGTCTTAGCCGCAGTGAGAAATACTTCCTTAATTAAGTTACTCTGGCGAAGACACTTCTCATGAGATTGGCTTCGGCATTCGATCTTGACATCTGTTTTCTCTGGGACAGCATTAAGTATTTGACCACCTTTGATAATTCCAACATTTACGGTTGTCTCCTCATCAATCCAACCTTCTTTTAACATTGAAATTGCGTACGATGCAGCTTTAATAGATGATATACCCTTTTCTGGTTCCATCCCGGCATGAGCTGCCTTTCCTGTAATATCTACATCGATGCTCATGTAGGATGGTCCACCAATGACAATAGCATCAAGAGTATCCATATCGATTAAGAACCCGGTCTTTGAGTCAAGTAAAGATATATCAATATTTTTAGAGCCTTTGAGCCCAACCTCTTCTTCTCTTGAAACTACAATCTCCAAAGGAGGATGTTGCTCAGCTGTTCTGATTGCTTCGAAGAGTTCTGCAATACCAGCCTTATCATCCGCACCTAAAATGGTCTCTCCTTTGGAACGGATTATCCCATCCTTTAAAATAGGTTCAATATTTTTGCCCGGTTTAACGGTATCGGCATGAAGACCAAAGAGGACAGGCTCTGTGCGAGTGGTATTTTTGGCAGGAATCTTTACTATGAGATTACCATAATTATCAATGCTACATTTTGCTTTAAGCTCCTTTGTGAAAAGGTCTTTGAGGTATGAAATGAATTCCTTTTCCTCACCTGATTCGCTACTAATTCTAACCATCTTAAAAAATATTTGGATTAAATTTTCATTCACTATAATCTCTCCCTTATATCTCTATATCTCTAAAATAATTATTCATTTTAGCTTATTTTATTAATGTCCGAGTTTATG
>WJOQ01000103.1 GCA_009618505.1 Clostridia bacterium
ACTCTGGCTAGAAGGGTTGCCTCTTGACTATTTGAGCAAAATTTACTACAATAAGAAGAGTCGAAGAATCATGCGCAGGGTTGACACGAAAAAGA
The DNA here is from genome assembly GCA_009618505.1 of Clostridia bacterium. Next base: position 96 of record WJOQ01000103.1, read on the forward strand.
AGGTTAGGTATAGTAAGTTATTCCTGGTAAATAGTTGTTAGTGAATGGTGAATTGCAAACAAGGAAATAAATGATTGTAGGGTTTGGTTGACAATTCACGATTTACGAAGTATGATTCACCAGATACAGCTAGGGAAGAAAACTATCGTTCCTTGACAATAAATTAAAGAATGGTAGAATTACTAAAGATTTGACAAATAAAAGAGGATATGGTAATAAATGAGAAAAATGAGAAAAGGGGGTGGTAGAAGAGAGAAAGAAGAGATTGAGGTAAAAGACGTAGAATAGACGACAAAGAAATAATAAGAATAGAGTTATAAAAGGAGGCAAGTATAATGAAGAAAGGACTAATGGCAGGTGGAATACTGCTAGGGTGTGTTCTATTGCTGAGTGGGATTGCTGCTGCGGATGTATCGACAAGTGGATTGGTAGAATTCCAGATCGGCGGGGACCCTGCTGGATTACATAGTGGGACAGTAGAAAGCACTTTGTCCTACACTATTAGTGTGGCTGGAGATAGCTGGGAAGGAGGACTCACTGCTAAGTTTGAGGATGAAGAGGCAACACTGGCTCTAAATGATGCTTACATTCAATACACTGGACATATGGCTTCTATAAAGATGTCGCCTCTGGGAGTAAGCTATCCGATATATGACTTAGGGGGAGATATTGCCGAGAACCCAGGTTTTACTCTCACCGCTAATCTAGCTCCTCTCACTATAACCACAGTGCTTAACAATGTTGATAGTGAGACTAACGGTGTGGACTGGGACTACGGAGTCGGAGGAGAATATGCGGGTGATGTTGTCACTTTAGGGGTAAGGTATAATGACACGAAAGCCTACGGAGCAAAACTGGTAGGGACGATGGCTCCGATAACCCTGACTGGTCAGTATGGCAACGATGGAGCAGATAGGACAGGCTATCTAGCTAAGGCTGAGTATGCTTTTGCGGCAGGTAGCGTGTCAGTGGCCTATCAGAAGAGTCTTGATGATAGAGAAATCGTCGAGGAAGTTGATGATGCGATTGTTTGGGAGGACCATGTTCCAGTAGGTTGGGAGGGAGCGGACGCTGTTACGGGTGATCCCTTTACAAGGATCACAGCGACGTTGGCAGATATCCCTATAACTGATACTACCACATTCAAACTAGAGGTCGTAAATCAAGATCTCATGGATGTTGATTATGCCGAGGGGACTACCTATGTTGTTGAGACAGCTACCACTTTGATTGAGAATGTCACTCTAACTATAAATGTGGAAAGTGCTGGAGAAACTCTCAGCTACTATGGCAAAATAGGAGTTGCTTTGTAGGAGAAAAAAAGGTGAGCTCACCCATTGGTGAGCTCACCTTTTAAGTACGTACGTTAGCTCGAATTCATTAGAAGAAAGAAGGGAGTTTTTTTGCCAATAGGGGGAGTGTGAGGATATAGTAAGAGAAAGTAGAGAGGGATTAACGGCATAGGGTGTTTAATCCTGTACGCTAAATGCTACCCGCTATATTTCTTAAAGGAGGTGGAAAAGAAAGATGGCTAAAGTACTTTTGAAAGGCGTCAGCAAGGAGTTTGGGAAAGTAGTAGCGGTTAAAGACTTCACTCTGGATATAAAGGATGGGGAGTTTATTATTCTTGTAGGTCCTTCTGGATGTGGAAAGACCACTACCTTAAGAACTATTGCCGGTCTCGAGGAGGCTACCGCAGGTGAAATTTACATCGGAGATAAATTGGTTAACGATGTTCCTCCCAAAAACAGAGATATTGCCATGGTTTTTCAGAACTATGCTCTTTATCCTCATATGAATGTTTATAAAAACATGTCCTTTGGGCTAAGGCTGAGGAAGATTCCTAAGCCTGAGGTAAATACTACAGTTAGAAGAACAGCTGATCTTCTGGGTATTGGTGAACTATTGGATAGAAAACCTAAAGAGCTTTCTGGTGGACAGCGCCAGAGGGTTGCTTTAGGGAGGGCTATTGTACGTGACCCGCGTGTATTTTTGTTTGATGAGCCTCTTTCCAACCTGGATGCGAAGTTGAGAATTGCTATGAGAGCGGAACTATTAGATTTACATCAGCGTCTGAAAAACTA
>WJOQ01000024.1 GCA_009618505.1 Clostridia bacterium
CAAGTGGTGGTCAGGGAGATGGATTACTTGAAATGATCAACATCATAGAAGCACCTCAGGATGATTCTTTATTTAAAGTTCCAGCTGATTATCAAAGAGAGAAATCTCCTGCTGAAAAACTCGAGGAAAAAGAAGCTGCTCGGCCAGTGCTTACCAAAGGGGAAGAAACTATTGCCCCTGCTGGAAGGTATATGGGAACAGGTGGTGCCTTACGAGTTAAAGTAGAGCCAGATAAATCCGTGCGGGTAATAATTAGAAACCAGATAAAAGAGAAATCTGTTTATAAAGTAACGCCTTTAAGAAATGGGCAGCCTGTAGAAGCTGAACTAATTGAATCCAGCCTCAGCGGTAAAGGTCAGAAAACTGAACCGTTTTTTGGCCATCAGCTTAAGCTAAATGAGATTCTTATAGACGTAGAAGAGGGGTTAATCAGCGCATTTGTTACCAAGGAATACTCTTCATTTGATGAAGTTAAGCGGCAAGAGTTTTTTCTGCTGGAAGAAAGTGGAAGAGGATTATTTGTATATAAAGAGTATAAGATCGTACTTACTTTAACTGGTGATAGTCAGGCAGCAGAAGACTCTCCTATAAAGATAAAATTTTATAAAGGAGAATATGAAGATGTATTGAAAGAAGAGGATCTTAGACTAACCAACGGGCAGGTAAGAAAATGGGAATTTAATCCCGGACAAATTCGAACCCTGAACATTACGGCTGGGGAATCTGGTGGGGTTAAAGTATTGTTAGAGCAGTTTCCGGCAAAGGTCAAAGAGCTTTCTAAGGAGGAGAAACAACAGTTAGTTCAGGATATCATACATAATGAATTGGATAAGGTAAAAGCCCTGCTTGATTCCGGGTTAGATGTAAACATGAATGCTTCCGCTACTGATTCCCTATTAATGGCAGTCTGTAGATATAGTAGTGCTGAGATGTTAGAATTGGTATTAAACTATAATCCGCAAATGAACTTCCAGGATGATTATGGTAATAATGCTCTAACTCTTGCCGTTAATAACTTTGATAATTATAAAGGAATGATTCCTCTTCTGTTGGAAGCTGGGGCAGACACTGATTCTAAAGTGGGTAGTCCGGGCAGTATAAATTTCACCGCTTTAGGAAAGATGGTTGGCAAAGCTTTAATCAGTAAAAATGAGGAAGATTATCAGATTATTGAAATGTTTCTTTCTCATGGCGCTGACCCAAATCAAGCCCCTAAGAGCATGACTACTCCCTTAATGCAGGCTGCTCATAAGGGGAATCTAGAGTTGGTAGAACTGTTTTTAGAGTATGGTGCTGATACCAGCCTAAAAGACAAACAGGGTAAGACTGCATTGGATATGGCGAAAAACAAAAATCACCGGCAGGTAATTGATTTATTGCAATAAATTAAAAATAGGGACAGCGACCATTTTTTGACAGATTGAGTCGCTGTATGTAAGCTTCTGGCATGCCACGCATATTAAGAGCGGCGGCAATAGGTTTTCCTCGTCATTCTATTTAAAGGGGGAATTATCAGGAATCTGTTTCTGAAGACAAAAATGGTTTAAGGCAAGGCCTGAGGTGTCCTGGAGATTACGCTCGAAGAAACTTCTTGGAGATATGGGTATATTATCCCACAAGTAAGAATCAATAAATGGGCGCTGTTTTTATAGATAGGCAAAGTTCCTCTCGAGCTATATCTGCCTTCAAATATCCTTCTATGCTGTTTTCAATAACACCATATCTCGCTATTTCCTTTGCGCTCAGTTGCCATCTCTCCATTTTCACCTCCCAATCATCAATTGTTGGAAGAGTAGTATGTCAAATTCTTGGCAGGGATGACATTTCCACTTTGCAGTACTATGACATTATCATTTTCCAGCGACATCTGGTGGAGACTATTATTATAGCTAAAAGAACCTGTAAGTTTGACAAAATGGCCATTTTTCATATAATCCCTGTACCTGAGGATTTAGATTTTATCCTTCTACGATTATCTTTGAGGAGCAAACTGTCTCTTCCTTGGTGGCAAAAGGCTAAGATACACAGATACCATCTAGGGGACATAATATAGCTCTAAAAGGAGGGTCACAATGCAAGAAGAAAAGAAGATTATGACCGGTAATTTTGGCGCACCGGTCGATGACGATCAAAACAGCATGACTGCTGGGAGTTCAGGACCGGCACTCATTCAGGA
>WJOQ01000028.1 GCA_009618505.1 Clostridia bacterium
AATGACGCAGACTATGGGGACCTGAAACTTTATGGATATCGGCTAGATCCAGATATCTATTTATTTTTTTTCGCATAAATCTGTCCGATAGTCTCTGGCCAGATTTATTCAGAAATAGTGCCTTGACGCCAGGTTTTGCCTTCTCTCTACGTAATTCCCTATAGGCTGTCAATGCCTTCAGGGCATAATTTCCTACAGGGATTATTCTTTCCTTATTTCCTTTGCCTCTAACTTTAACTGTTTCCACTGCAAAGTCAATATTATCTATATTCAAATCTGCCAGCTCGGCTATTCTCATCCCCGTAGCATACAATAGTTCTAGAGCGGCTCTATCCCTATAATGAAAGAAATTATTTCCTTTTACTGAGTTTAAGAGACTCTCTACCTCTTCTTCCTCTAAGAAAGAAGGAATTTTTTTCTCCAGCTTTGGACCTCGTAGACCAGATAAGATAGAAGAGGAGAGGTATCCTTTTAAACAGAGATAGTGGAAGAAGTTTTTCAAGACAGATACCCGGCGGGCCAGAGTAGATTTCTGTAAGCTTCTTTTCTGTAGTGAGCTAAGATATTCTCGTACTATGGGATACCCCACTTCTTCTAGCTCTTTTTTTCTTGAAGAGAGAAAGCTGAGAAAGTCCTTTATATCACTGGTATAGCTCTTCACTGTCTGATAAGAGAGATTTCTCTCCTGGGTGAGGTATTGCTGAAATCTATTCAGCCACTCTATCTGCATCTATTTTCTTTATTATCTTATAAGGAATTTTTTTTAATTTTAGTTCTTCTATTTTATAACCCTTAATCTTTTCCCCACAGCGGGGGCATTTAAAGCCATCTTTGTCTCTGAAGAGAAAAGGATTCTGGCAATGAGGACAAATTTCTTTGACCGGGGGCTGTTGAGAGACAAACTTGCATTGAGGAAATTTAGAGCAACCATAAAAAATAGCTCCCTTTTTGGATGTCCTCTCGACTATTTCTCCTTTACAATCTGGAGTAGGACACCTTACCCCTGTTTTATTACTTATATCTCTGGTATTTTTACATTCCGGGTAATCACAACAAGCCAGGAATGCTCCGTAACGGCCAAACTTTAGAACCATCTTTTTCCCGCACTGCTCACATTTAGTTGAGTTAATTTGAAGCCCTTCTTTCTTGACGTTCTTCATTTTCTCTTTAGCTATGTTCAGGTCTTTATCGAATTGATGGTAAAAATCACCTATTAGAATTATCCATTTTTTTTTTCCCTCCTCCACCGCATCTAGACCTTCTTCCATCCGGGCAGTAAAACGGGTGTCAAGAATAGTAGAGAAATTGTCTATCAGAAGGTCATTTACTACCCTTGCCAGGAGAGTGGGAATGAGTTTGCCTTTCTGCCATCTCACATAACCCCTTGTCTTGATAGTAACAATGGTAGGAACATAGGTGCTCGGCCTTCCTATCCCTTTTTCTTCTAAGGCTTTTACCAGAGAGGCTTCCGTATAATGAGAGGGAGGTTGGGTGAAGCGCTGTTCGGAAACAAGTTCTTTCAACTTTAGAACCTCTCCTTCTTTAACAGGAGGTAGAATTTTCTCTTTCCTCCCTTTTTCTTTATAGATACTGATGAATCCAGGAAATTCAATCTTCTTTCCTTCTGCCTGAAAAAGATATTTTTCACTCTGAATACTTACCGTAAGCGTGCTCAAAATTGCCCTTTCCATTTGAGAAGCAAGAAATCTTCGCCAGATTAGTTCGTATAGCTTAAGGTGACGGCTGGATAGGTATTTTTTCATCTTGTTCGGAGTCCGGAAAATACTGGTTGGTCTTATAGCTTCATGGGCATCCTGACTTGATTTTTTATTTTTGTAGAAGGGTATCTTAGTTGGAACAAACTCTTCTCCCAATTCCTTTTTGAGGTAGTTCCTTGCCTCCAACTGTGCTTGTTTAGCCACTCGCACAGAATCTGTGCGCATATAGGTAATCAGACCTATTCTCTCCTCTTTTCCTACATCCTGTCCTTCGTAGAGGTTCTGGGCTATCTTCATAGTCTGACTGGTAGGGAATTTCAGGAAATAGCTCGCTGTCTGTTGCAGAGTGCTGGTAATAAATGGTGCATAGGGAGACCTCTCTTTCTTCTCTTTTTTTACCTCTGTTACTCTATACCTCTCTTTTTCTATTCTTTCCGCCAGTTCCCTTGCAGT
>WJOQ01000098.1 GCA_009618505.1 Clostridia bacterium
ATGATTCATTCCTTTCTTCCATATAACCACTGCTGGAAAGAATGTAAATTAGGCTTTTCATGTCTCCGTGCAAGTCTCCTACCAGTAAAGCTCTACCTTTCAGGGGAAGATAGACCAAACCACCTCTGATTACCTGCTCACCAGTTTTTCCTTCTTCCCTCTCTTTTTCCAAAATCAGATTAACTTCCCCAATAAGAGCAGAAAAATCATCTGCATTAAGAAAAGAGGCCTTTTCAATCAATTCCTTTATTCTCATATTAAGCATAATATGTCCTTGCAGGCAAATGTCAACAAGTGCCGAAGGACAATTTTCAGCGATACTTGACTTTTTTTTGCTATGTATTACTATTCTTATAATAGTAATACCTCGAGATATAATCAAAAGATGTCGCAGAATGGGGGGTGAGTCTAATGGAAGAAATAATCAGATTTGGGGTCTCCATGCAGAAAAATCTTTTAACGAGCTTTGATGAATTGATTTCCGGAAAAGGATACACCAATAGGTCTGAGGCCTTCAGAGACCTCGTCAGAGAGCATCTAGTCGAAGAAGAGTGGAGGACAGAGAAGAAAGAGATGGTAGGGACAATCACCATTGTTTATAACCATCATACACGGGGACTCTCAGATACTCTAACTGATCTGCAGCACCAATTCCTTGACCTGGCAATCTCTACTATGCATGTACATCTGGATGAAGTCAATTGCCTCGAGGTTCTAATAGTTAAGGGAAGGGCAGACAAAATTAAATTTATCGCCGATAAATTAATAAGCACCCGTGGGGTAAAACATGGGAGGCTAACTATGACCACTACGGGAAAAGAGCTGTCCTAACATATTTTGTCAGAAGTACTTTTTGAGTAGGGCCAAGGAGGAAGATTTATGCATATTTCAGATGGTGTTTTATCGGCCCCGGTATGGGTTGGGGGCTACGCCGCCGCTGCCACTATTATAGCAGCTACCATCAAGAAAATAAAGGTGGATAATATGCCAAAGGTAGCGGTAATGACTTCTGCTTTCTTTGTTGCCTCTCTAATCCGTGTCCCTTTCGGCCCCACCAGCGTGCACCTTGTCTTGAGTGGTCTGGTAGGGATAATTTTGGGACCGGCCGCTTTTATATCAATTTTTGTTGGTCTTGTTCTGCAAGCTTTTCTCTTTCAGCACGGTGGTATCACTACTATTGGAATCAACGCCATTATGATAGGCACGCCGGCTTTCCTGGCTTATAAAATATTCAATCTAAGAAAAAACTTTAGCTTTGAAGCTAATGAATTCATTTTTGGAGCTCTGGCTGGTGCCTCTGGAGTCTTCCTTGCAACCCTGATTCTGGCATTGGCCCTAATAACTACAGGGAGTGAGTTTATTGGGGTAGCCAAATATGCGGCGCTGGCCCACCTGCCCGTGATGATCATCGAGGCAATCATAACCGGCTTCATTGCTTCGTTTCTAATCAAGGTAAAACCGGAGATTCTGAAGGGGAGGTGATGGAAATGTAGATGACTACACTAACGCTTAAATGTATACATTGAAACACTTCAAATTATAGACAGGAGGATAAGATGAAAAAAACTAGTGTAATGGTACTGATTATGACCTGCCTGGTTGTTGGGTGGGTAGTAAGCGCAAGTGCTCACTTTGGCGCGCTAATCCCTTCTGACGATATCGTCAGCCAAGAAGATAGTAAAACCATAACCTTGGAAGTAAAGTTCCTTCACCCCATGCAAGGTGATTATATGGAGATGGAAAAGCCAAAGCAGTTTGGGGTAGTAATTGGCGGGGTGAATGTGGATTTATTGAAGACTCTCAAGCAAGAAAAAGGAAGATGGGTTAACCAGACAAAGGATTTTACCTACTGGCAAGCTATTTATAAAATCAAGAGACCTGGCGACTATACGTTTTATGTTGAACCCAAACCGTACTGGGAGCCGGCAGAGGATTGTTACATTATTCACTATACCAAAGTATGCATAGACGCACTGGGGCTGGAAGAAGGTTGGGATGAGGAAATTGGTTTGGAGACGGAGATTGTACCTCTAACAAGACCATATGGATTGTGGACCGGCAATCTATTCACCGGAGTAGTGAAGGTTAAAGGAAAACCAGTACCTTACGCAGAAGTAGAGGTAGAATATTACAACAAAGATGGTACGATAAAACCTCCTGCCTA
>WJOQ01000040.1 GCA_009618505.1 Clostridia bacterium
CCGTACACTCCCGAACCCAGATTGACAACCAACTTTTGCAGGAAATCAATTGTATAGTTTTTTCTCCAGGGGGAAAACACTACCTTTATGATTATCCTGTTTTCCCTGAATGAACCTTCGAGCCAGCTCATGACCAGCTGGGAAAAGGATCTTCATTCTCTGTTGTTCTTTCTCAAACTTAGCCGGAATATCGGTGAGCTTATTGGTTATAGTCTGAATCCCTAAATCCTCTATCCCAGTTCCTGATAAAACCTTCTTCCTAAAAAGAGAGATAAGGTTATGAGTAGCACAGGCTATAAAGAGATAGGCCCAGATCCCGTAGAAGTTCTTGGTTCTTAAGTTGTCGATATGAAGACCATACTTATCGTCTCTGATGATACTCTCAATATCATTCCTTTTCCTGAAGGAGATAGCCACCTCTACCTCATCCATTTCTTTAGGACTGAAGCTGGTATAGATATGGCGATAGTCAATTTTTCCTTTAGCATCAACTGCTTTGGTGAGGACAGTTCTTACCGGATAAGGGCAACGTTTGATAGTGAGGTACTTTACGTCAAATGCCCAGGTAGTTTTATCTACTCTCCTCCAATCATCATAGGAGGGAGCGAGTTCTCTTAAGATTCTTTTAGCTGTAGAAGAGCTGTTCCCTTTCACAAAGAAGGAAAGATTGTGCCTGGTAAGTAGAGCAATATCGGGCCCAATCCCATAGATGGCATCAGCTCTGATTACCCCGATTCTTTCTAAAGATCCAAGAACCTCAGCTACCTCATAGATGGTATCCCAAAGCCTTGCAGCTAAAGAGATATTGCCGGAATCTAGAATTAAAGATAAGATTTGGCTATACTCAGAGTTTGTAGTTCCTAAAGAGAGCTGATAGCCCTTTCTGCCTCTTTTCTTAGGGAAGTATCCTTTTCTGGCAAATTGATAGCGGTCTCCATAGACTGTAAGCCCGGTAGCATCAACATTAAGATCCACCTTCTCTTTACCTTGGAAAAGAGCAACTTTATCTAAAATTGCCTCAAAGATGAGGGAAAGATCGCTAATCTCCTCAGTGTCCATTCTATTTAAAAAGCGGTTAATCTGAGATTGATCGGGGAATCTTTTCATTCCGAATAAAGAGGCTGCTGAGGGATAAGGAGTAAGCTTATGATTGATGTCCTTGATGTGGGAGCAGCCTACTACGATTGAGGAAAAGAGAGTGGCAATCTTATCCACTGTGCTGTAGCTCACCTCTTTCATGGGAAGAGAAAAGTGTTTCAAAAAGGGATCAAAAAAGCCTACGCTTTCAGCAAAACAAGAAAGGATAGCTAAAAAACCTGAAGGAAGAATTTCTCTAAATGCATCAAGGCCTACATTGATTTCAATCTTGCCTTCAGTAGCCACTTCAAAAGAAAGAGTCTTTTCCTCTAAGAGAGTTTCTTCTAGATCAACTTCAGCTAAAGAACTTTTTTCCTTTTCTATACAAAGATCGAGCCTTTTAGTTAAGATAACCCGGAAAAGAGGACCACTTTTAGGCGAGGAACCCAAATTAGAGGACAGCTCTACTTCTTGTAGGGTGATTACTTCCTCTTTAAAAGAGAAGGTATCTTTCAAAGGCTCAGTTGTTAGAATCGCCTCTTTAAGGTGAATCTCAATTCTTTCTACTTCTCCATTTTCGATTTTTTTTTAACCAGATAGAGCTTTACTCCACACTCTGAGCAGCGAAAGCGCTGAACGGTTCCTTTCTCCGAAATTCTCAAAGAACGAGAAGTTCTTTCTCCGGTAACCTGGTAGGCCCCATTCTTCCAGATGCGGACACCTCCACATTCAGGACACTTACTTGGTCTTTCCTCTAAGAGAGAAGGAGCTTTACTGGTGACAGTTATCTGAGATATATGTGATAATCTCTCATATTTGTTCTGTAATTTCTCTAACTTCTCTTTCAGAATCTCAACCCGAGTACGAGGTCGAGGACCAGGGGTTCCCGGAGACAGGATCTCTGATAAAGCCTCTAAGACTTTATTTTTCCAAAGATGAATGGAATCTTCATTGACTCCATATTCACGAGCCAAAAAGCAAATTCTTGCTCCTCTGAGGTGCTCGAGGATAAGCTCTACCTTTCTTTCGGTATCGATTGAGCGATAAGGCATTTTTTCTTCTCCTTTCGCCAC
>WJOQ01000081.1 GCA_009618505.1 Clostridia bacterium
TGCACTGGCGAGGTTCATCCGCACTTTTTCGAACCTGAGGGAATGGGATGGTTGCGAAGTTTCTTTGGAGGATTGCTTACCACCTGTGGTTTGACTTATTGCGGAGCTCCTTGTGAGGATGAAGGAGAGAAGTTAGGCCTTCACGGAAGAATTTCTCATACTCCGGCAGAGGAGGTCTCTATTGAAAAAAAATGGGAAGGGGATGAGTATGAACTTTCCCTAAGTGGACTTTTGCGGGAGAGTGTAGTCTTTGGCGAGAACATTGTTTTAAGAAGAAAGATTCATACCCGCCTGGGCGAGTCTCGTCTCTGGATCTATGACTTGGTAGAAAATGAAGGTTTTGAGAAAACTCCTTTTATGCTCCTCTACCATATAAATGGTGGATTCCCTGTGGTAGCAGAAGGAAGCAGGCTTATTTCACCTAGTCTAGAAATTACACCCCGAGACGATGAGGCAAGAAAAGGGAAAGAGGATTACGACAGATTTACTTCTCCCATTCCTGGATTCAAGGAAAAGTGCTACTATCATAAGATGAAAGAGGATAGCTCAGGGCTGGTTCAGTGCGCTTTAATCAATGAAAATCTTCAAGGAGGCAGCTTCGGTTTTTACATCAAATACAAAAAAGAGCAACTGCCTGAATTTGTTGAATGGAAAATGATGGGAGAAGGAACCTATGTGGTAGGAGTAGAGCCAGGTAACTGCACAGCCGAAGGAAGGGAAAAATTAAGAAAAGAAGGAACTTTAGAATTTCTGGAGCCAGGAGAGAAAAAGGAATTTGAGTTGGAAATAGGAGTGTTAAGCGGAAAAGAGGCAATTGATAGATTCAAGGCAGAAGTCAAAGCAATCTAGCCAAATTCCATAAGTTGGATGGCTATTCCAAAGTATATTAAAAGAGACGATATATCTACCACAGTAGTGATTAAAGGTCCAGACACAACCGCCGGGTCAAAACCCAGCTTTTGGCAAATAATGGGAAGAATTGCTCCCAGGCAAGTAGCTACTGTTACAGTAGCCATCATACTCAGTCCTACAGTTATCCCCAGAAGAGAGCTTTTTTGTAGAATTAATGCCCTTAAGAGAGCCAGTATTCCCAGGGCTGTTCCTACTGTTATGCCAATAAAAAACTCTTTTTTTACTACTCTCCATATATCTCCCAGTTTTACTTCACCTATGGCCAGTCCTCTCACTACCACTGACGCTGCCTGAGTCCCAGCATTTCCTCCCGAACCCATTAAGAGGGGAATAAAGAAGGCCAATGACACTACATTCTTAAGAGCAAAAGAAAACTCCTCCATTATAGTACCAGAAACAAAACCTGTTACCACTAAAATCAAAAGCCAGGTTATTCGATGTTTAGCCAGGGTAAGTGGACTGCTGGACATGTAGTTACCTATGTGCTTTCCTGCTGCTCCAAACTTATACATATCCTCGGTGTCTTCTTCTCTAATAACGTCAATTAAGTCATCCACGGTGATAATACCCTTGATTTTTCCTTCTTTGTCTATTACAGGTAGAGCTAAGAAATCATAGCGGGCAATTCTTTTGGCTACCTGTTCCTGGTCCATATCAACGGGAATAGTGATAAGTTTAGTATGCATAATCTCATCTATTTCTCTCTCTGGCTGAGCTACGATGAGATCTTTTAGAGAAACCACACCTAGTAATTTATCGGTTCTGTCTGCTACATATATATAGTAGATCATCTCCAGGTCTTTTGCTGTTTTTCTCAGACTTTCTAATGTTTGCTTAACGTTGATTCCTTTCTCTATTTGAGCAAAGTCCGTGGTCATTCTTCCGCCAGCCGTGTTCTTATCATATCTCATTAATTCTCGGACATCCTGGGCTTCCTCTTCTTCCATAATACTGAGAAAACGCAAGACCATTTCTTCTGGCAACTGCTCGAAGAAATCTACCCTTTCATCAGGAGCCACTTCATCTAGAATTTCAGCTTTACGTGTCTTGTCAAACGCTCCCAGAAGGGTAAGTTGGTCATCTTTATCGGTCTTCTCAAATATATCGGCGGCCAAGTCTATATCCAGGAGAGAAAAAAGAAAGACCTTGTCTTTGAGGCTAAATTCTTTCAATATTTCTACTATTTCTATAGGTTCATAATCATAGAAAATCTTTTTCAGTTGCTCTTTTTTGTTTTGCCAGAGTAATTCCCTGATTTCTGGCAGTACAAGAAACATTCTGGAGAATTCTTTGGTCATTTTCTATCCTTATTCACCCATTATCTGGACAATCAGACTCCTATTACGAGGACGATTATCAAAATCGATAAAGATAACTCTTTGCCATATTCCTAATTGAATAGTTCCTTTAGAAAACGGAATTGTCAGTGATGGCCCGATAAAGGAAGCCCTGATGTGAGAGTGCCCATTATAATCTTTATATCTTAAGTGATGAGCGTATTCTATCTTTTCTGAAATTAATCTCTCAAAGGCTTCTTTTAAGTCTTTAATCAATCCCGGTTCGTACTCTATAGTGGTTATCCCGCCCGTTGCGCCGGGTATAAAAACAGTAACTATACCCTCAGTGACCTTACTGGCATTAACACAGTGAGCCACCCTTTCGGTAATATCAATGATGTCAGTATGCCCCTTTGTGCTAAGTTTTATAGCTTTTGTAATTACAGACATTTTTCTTTTTCCTTTTCTTCATTATATCAAGAATTTTCTGGCTCAGCTTGGAAAGAATTAGCATAGGAAGGGCATTTTGTCAAGAAAGTGTCGTTTGACAAAAGCAAGCAATAGGCTAGAATTACTCCATATTAAAAGAAAGGAAGGCCTCTTTATGGAAGAAAAACTAGCCAGTCTCAAAAGAATCCTCTCTAATATGGGAAGTGTTCTCGTTGCTTTCTCTGGAGGAGTGGACAGTACTTTTCTGCTTAAGGTTGCTCGTGACGTGCTTAAAGACAAGGTAGCAGCAGCAACTGCAAGCTCAGAGAGTTATCCAGCTTGCGAACTGGAGACAGCTAAGGAAATAGCTCGAGAATTAGGCGTTAAGCATCTTATCATTGAGACAGAGGAGCTGTCGAATCAGAATTTTGCCAAGAACTCTCCTCAAAGATGTTATTTCTGCAAAACCGAATTATTTTCTAGATTAAATAAGATAGCTAAAGAACAAGATTTGAACTACGTAGTTGATGCTTCCAATTATGACGACCTGGCGGATTTTCGTCCCGGGATGCAGGCTGCACAGAAACTGGGCATAAAAAGCCCTTTAAAGGAAGTCCGGTTAACTAAAGCCGAAATTCGTAGTCTCTCTCATAAAATGAATCTGCCTACCTGGGATAAACCTGCTTTAGCCTGTCTAGCTTCTCGAATTCCTTATGGAATTAAAATAACCAGAAAAAAACTAAAAAGAATTGATGAAGGGGAGAGGTTCCTAAGAAGCTTGGGGATAAGACAGCTAAGGATAAGGGACCATGATGGGATAGCCAGGATCGAGGTAGCCCCGGAAGAAATGAGCTTATTCTGGCAGAAAAATATGGCAAGGTTGGTTATCAAGAAACTTAAAGAATTAGGATATACTTACGTTACTCTTGATCTAGAAGGCTATCGTACAGGAAGCATGAATGAGGTTTTGAAGAAAGGCAAGCCAAAGTGAAAGTAGATCATATTAGACATCTATTGGAAGAGGTAAGATCAGGTAAAATAAAGGTAGAAGAAGCCTTGGAAAAGCTAAAAATTCTTCCTTACCAGGATCTTGGTTTTGCTAAGATTGACACACATCGGGAGCTGCGAAGAGATTATCCTGAAGTGATTTTTTGTCCCGGTAAGACACCTGAGCAGATTGTTCATATTGCAAAGCAAATGAGGGAAAATGAGTCGACAGTTATGGCTGCCCGAGCAAATAAAGAGGTGTATCAGGCTATTAAAAAAGCTCTTCCGGAAGTGAGATATTTTGAAGAGGCAAAGATAGCTGTGCTGGGAGAAAGAAAAGAAAAGGTAAGTTCCCAAACTATATTGATAGTGAGTGGAGGAACCGCAGATATACCGGTAGCTGAGGAGGCAGCAGTTACGGCAGAGATTATGAATAACAAAGTAGATCGCCTTTACGATGTAGGAGTGGCTGGAATTCACCGGTTATTTGACAATAAGGACAAGCTCTTTGCTGCCAACGTTTTGGTGGTGGTGGCGGGTATGGAAGGGGCTCTACCCAGTGTAGTAGGGGGTCTGGTGAGTAAGCCAGTTATAGCCGTACCCACCTCGGTGGGATACGGAGCTAGCTTTAAAGGAGTTTCTGCTCTTCTTACCATGCTTAATAGCTGTGCCCCTGGGATAGCAGTAGTTAACATTGACAATGGATTTGGAGCTGGATATATGGCCAGTTTGATTAACCACATAGGGAGAGAGAAATGAGAGCCGCCTATTTTAACTGTTTTTCTGGTATTAGTGGAGATATGGTACTGGCAGCATTGGTCGATCTGGGCTGGCCAATAAAAGAGCTAGAAAGGGAGCTAAGTAAATTAGACCTTTTTAATTATCAGATTGAGGCAGAAAAAGTAGCCAAACAGGGTATTACCTCCACCCAAATTAAGATACGCATCAAAGAGGGAAAAAAGGAAAGGACACTTAAGGATATTTTATCTATTCTGGATAAGAGTAAGTTGGAAGAAAAGATAAAGGAGCGGAGTCAAGCTATATTTATCAGACTGGCCAGCGTGGAGGCAAACATCCATGGGAAGAGCGTACAAGAGGTGCATTTTCATGAACTGGGCGGTTTAGATACGATTATTGACGTGGTAGGAGCAGTAGCCGGAATGAAATACTTAGGGATAGAGAAGGTGTATTCTTCCCCGTTACCTCTTGGCAAAGGCTTGGTAAAATGTAGCCATGGCACTCTGCCCGTACCGGCCCCGGCAACTTTAGAGTTATTGAAAGGGGTTCCTGTTTATGGCAGTAATATCGAGGCGGAGCTGGTTACTCCGACTGGAGCAGCTATCATTAGCACTGTGGCTGAAAACTTTGGCCAGATGCCTCCTATGAAAATAGATAATATTGGCTATGGAGCCGGGCAGAGAGACCTTCCTATTCCTAACTTATTGAGAGTCTCACTGGGAATGCTAAGAAATGCATACGAGGAGGATGTAGTCTCTTTAATTCAAACCAATATTGATGATATGAATCCTGAGTTCTACGAGCACATAGCAGATAGATTATTCAATGAAGGGGCCCTGGATGTTTTCCTTACCCCTATTCAGATGAAAAGAACAAGACCCGCCACTATGCTTAGTGTGATAACAGATGAGGAAAAAACGGAAAAGATGCTTGAGCTCATCTTTGATGAAACTACCACCCTGGGAGTGAGAATTTCTAAAATAAAGAGAAGAAAATTGAATCGGGAAGGCCGGAAAGTAGCTACTAAATATGGTAAAATCGAGGTTAAAATAGGAAAACTTGATGGCATGGTCAAAAACATCTCCCCTAGCTATGAAGAATGCCGAAAGATTGCCACCCGCCTTAACATCCCTCTCAAAAAGATTTACCAGGAGGCAAAACAGACTGCTTTTGATTTGCTCGCAAAGAAAAGGAAATTAAACTGACTATTTATGCTTGAGAGATAAAGGTACCTCCAGGCCGTGATATTCCATAAGCGATTTATTACTGAGAACTTTTCTCGTCTCTCCCTTAGTAACTATTTTGCCTTCATCTAAGAGAATAACCCGTTGACAAATTTCGAGAATCAATTCCAGGTCATGACCAGCAACTATCTTGGTTAGATTAAGATTGTTAAGTAGCCCTATTAAGTGTCTTCTTACTCTAGGGTCCAGATTGCTGGTGGGCTCATCCAGAATCAGAATTTCCGGCTGCATTGATAAAACGGTAGCTAGAGAAATTCTCTTCTTTTCCCCAAGGCTCAAATGATGGGAACATCTTTTCTCATACCCTGCCATCCCGACCTCTTTTAATGCTTCTTTTACCTTCTTTCTCACTTTTTCTTCAGAATAACCTGTATTTATTGGACCAAAAGCAACATCATCAAAAACTGTGGCCATAAAGAGTTGATCATCCGGTTCCTGGAAGACTATGGCTACTTTCTGTCTGATTTTTATAAGGTTTTTTTCCTCCACCTTCATGCCCAGAATTTCAATTGAACCACGTCCTTCCCCAAGAATCCCATTTAGATGAAGAAGGAGAGTAGATTTACCTGCGCCATTGGGTCCGATCAGACCAATCGACTCGCCTTTGAAGATATCTAAATCTATTCCTTTAAGAGCATTGGTATTATCTGGATAGGTATATTCGAGATTTTTTATTCTTACTATTCTCCTCATCTTATCCACCTGAAAAGATTCAATAATAATGCAATAGCTATAATCAGGGATGCTTTAATAAAATCTTTAGCACTGAGAGTAAATTCATCCAGTGTCTTTACTCTGCCATTATAACCCCGGGAGACCATAGCATCCCTGATGCGCTCTGTTCTCTCGAAACTATGAACTAGCAGCATCCCCACCAGGCTTCCTATAGTTTTTAGGCTAGAAAGATTTGTTTTTCTCACCCAACCCCTGGAAGTAGCACCAATAAACACTCTTCTTTCTTCATCCAGGAAAAAAAAGATATATCGGTAGGTGAACATAAGGAGTTGAATGAGCTGAGCTGGAATTTTTATTTTTTGAAGAGCCTTAAGAGTCAAATAGAACCTGGTTGTCCCCAGCATAGGAAATACAAGTAAGGCAGCACTAATTGCTCTCAAACTTATCAAAAGGCTGAGTCTGACCCCTTCCCGGGAGATGCTCAGAAAAGAGAGTTTTGTTAAGATGTTGCCGGGAACGGTCAGAGAGATGACAATAAAAAGGGCAAGAACAAAGAAAAGAACCCATCTTAGATGAACGAAGACAAAAGATAAAGGAATTTTGGATAAGAAGACTAAAATGATGGCCAGGACAAGTCCAAGAAAAGCCACCCTAATATCTTCCAGGAGTACAATAGAGAGAATTAAGGTAGAAATAGAAACTATTTTTACTCTTGCATCCCACGAATGCAAGGGCGATTTAAGATGGGCAAATTTGTCAATTTCGGGTAGATGCATTCTTTTTTTCACCCTTCTTTTTTTTGCTGGCAAAATACAAAATGATCCCCATAATGCCGAAGATATAGCCAATCCCACCTACCACTTCTGTAAAGGAGACTTCTTTCTGCTGCGCCTTGGTCAGTTGTTTCATAATCGGCTTTAGCTTTTCATCGAGAGAGCTGTCTATGATTCTTTTGATTTGCTCTAAATCCACTTGCATGACTTCTTTGACTTCAGACTCTATGGATTCTGGTTCTTGTGGCTTTTCGGTCACTATGATACCGGCTAGTTCATCTGCTGAGAGAATATATGAGTTTTTGTGGCCCATGCTGGCGATAAGGACTATTTCTAAATCGTCTTTCTTGGGAGGATTAAAACTAAATTCCCCCTTTTCATCGGTCTTGCCCTCCAGTAATTTAATTCCCTGGCTGTCATAAACTTCCACTATCCCATCTTTTGCCTT
The DNA here is from genome assembly GCA_009618505.1 of Clostridia bacterium. The sequence goes on from WJOQ01000081.1 coordinate 7,484, forward strand.
TGTTCCATCAGGAAAATAACTTTCCGTATATACGGTATCGCCTTCTACATATGCAAAAATATTTACTTTGTGAGCAAAGACAACAGAGGCTGGCATTAACAACAGCAAAGTTGAGAAAGCGAGACTGATTAAAAGCTTATGGCAATCGAAGGTTGCCTTGACTAGATTATCTTTTCTCATTATAGCTCCTTTTTTCCTCCTATTTCATGTCTCTTGTTCTTACCCAATAGACGGCACCAATCTCAACCGGTTTATCTTTCCCATTAGGGCGTTTAATTGTCCATGAGGCTTGA
>WJOQ01000242.1 GCA_009618505.1 Clostridia bacterium
AAGATTATGTTCATCTAGGCAGTGATAAGCCCCGTAAAACCCATAAAAGCCAAAGCCAATAACCCAGCCGTAATTAAAGTTATGGCCGCTCCCTGCAATGGCTCAGGAACATCGGCAAAATCCAATTGTTCCCTGATTCCAGCCATCACCAGCATAACCAAGGTAAATCCTAGTCCTGCTCCAAAACCAAAGACAATACTCTCTATGAGGCTGTAACCTCTAAGGGGGATAAGTAAAGCCACGAAGAAAATGGCGCAATTGGTAGTAATAAGGGGTAAATAAATTCCCAGAGACCGATAAAGAGCAGGGCTGGCTTTTCGGATAAACATCTCTATTAGTTGAACCAAAGAAGCAATAACCAAAATAGCCACTACATACTGCAGAAACGGTAAATTAAACTGAACCAGAATAAAGTGGTTTATCAGCCAGATAAGAATGGAGGTGATAGTCATAACGAAAGTGGTAGCTAAACCCATAGCCACAGCAGACCCTACCCTTCCGGTAACGCCCAAAAAAGGACAAATACCAAGAAAGTACCTCAGGACAAAATTATTAACCAGGGCAGCACTCAAAAAAAGCAGGATAAACTTCATTTCATAGCCGCCTTAACAAAATCTCTGAATAATGGATGTGGAGAGCCAGGCCGAGATTGGAATTCTGGATGGAATTGAACCGCCACAAACCAGGGATGGTCAGGAATTTCTATTATTTCTACCAGATTTTTCTCTGGGAAAACACCGGTTGCTCTTAATCCTTTCTGGGAAAGAATCTGACGATATTCATTATTGAATTCATACCTATGACGGTGGCGCTCATATACTACAGATTTCCTGTAAGCCTGATAGCTAAAACTATTTTTCTCTAGACGACAGGGATAAGTGCCTAATCGCATAGTGCCACCTTTATCTTTAATTTTTTTTTGCTCTGGTAAAAGGTCTATCACCGGATAAGGAGTCTTGGGATTAAATTCAGTAGTATCAGCTCCCTTTAATTTAGCTACATTCCGAGTGAACTCAACGGTAGCACAGTGCATCCCCAAACATATTCCCAGAAAAGGTATTTTCTTCTGCCTGGCATATTGAATAGCTTTTATCTTTCCTGCTAATCCTCGTGAGCCAAATCCACCAGGCACCAGTATGCCCTGCACAGAACTCAGATATCTAGTAGGGTTCTCTCCTATCTCCTCTGCTTCTACCCATACCAGTCTTACTCTTGATCCATTAGCTGCTCCTGCATGAACAAAAGCCTCATTGATACTTTTGTAAGTATCCTTCATTTTCACGTACTTGCCTACTACACCAATCTTTACCTCTTTCTTACAATTGTTCACTCTATCTACCCATCTCCTCCAGGCAGACAAATCTCCCCGGGAGACAGATAAATTCAACTTATCTATAATATTCCTGGTTAGCCCTTCTTCATCAAACCTTAAGGGGACCTCATAAACATTCTCTACCTGTATAGCCTGAATAACATCCTCTTTTCTTACATTGCAGAAGAGAGAAATCTTGCCTCTTGCCTCATCAGTCAAGGGGATCTGTGTGCGGCAAAGCAGTAAGTCAGGTTGAATCCCAATTTCCCGCAGTTTAGCCACACTATGTTGAGTGGGCTTGGTCTTGAGCTCTGCTGAAGAAAAAATATAGGGAAGAAGAGTAAGATGAATAAATAATGTATTTTCTTTTTTCTCTTGCAGGCGGAATTGTCTTATAGCTTCCAGAAAGGGGAGGGATTCAATGTCACCCACTGTTCCTCCTATTTCTGTAATAACTACTTCCGCCTTGTCCTTTCGGGCTACCTTTCTTATTCTCTTTTGTATCTCTTCGGTAATATGAGGAACTACCTGGATAGTCTTCCCCAGATATTCTCCCTTTCTTTCCTTTTCGATTACAGCACTATATATTCCTCCCGTGGTGACATTATTATGCGAGGAAAGGTCTATTCCCACAAATCTTTCGTAGTGGCCCAGGTCTAAATCTGTCTCTGCTCCGTCTTTGGTTACAAATACTTCCCCGTGCTGATAAGGGCTCATTGTTCCGGGATCTACATTGATATAAGGATCAAACTTTAGCATACTTATTTTCAGACCCCGACTTTTGAGAAGAGTCCCAATGGAAGCTGAGGCTATTCCCTTCCCCAG
>WJOQ01000393.1 GCA_009618505.1 Clostridia bacterium
TACCTCTTTGTGGATTGAAAATAACCCTATACTCTTTTCTTTTGGTTATAGCCAAGCGTCGGGCCCACCTTAAGGTAGAGACAATATCCTCTGCTGAAGACTCCAGGTTAGTCCTGAAAAGAAAATTGCTGACAAAAGGAACAGATATGGAGACAACTGTCCCCACAATAGCCAGGACTATAATCAATTCTATTAAAGTAAACCCAAATCTTTCTTTATAATCATTCAACTTCTTTTCTACCAGTTGCTGAGGTTACTGCATCAACCGTTTCCCTGAATGTTTTCTTTGCCAGTCCTGTTTGATTGGATATTGCCTCTACTGACTGCGCTTTATTCACTGCCTGCCTCTTGTTTTGATTAGTGATTGTGAAGAGGTAGCCTTTATTCTAACTAAAAACAAAGCTGTGTCAAAGAAATCTCCACCAAAGCCCTCCAACCAGATTGACAAGCGTTTAGATTTGGGTTAATTTACATCTGGAAGAATTGTATGAAACATGAGATGTTAGCCTCCTGGAAAGCAAGTGAAACTTGGGGTTATAGGAAAATGAGGACTGTGGAAATTCAGGCAAAGAGTGTTCTCTCTAAGTCAAGAGTCTATGAGTGGACCATCAACCCTTATCGCGGCTGCCAGCACGGGTGCTCCTACTGCTACGCGAGATTCATGAAACGATTCACTCATCATAAGGAGAGCTGGGGGGACTCTGTTGATGTAAAAGTCAACGCTCCGGGACTACTGGCTGAGGAAGTGAAGAAAAAGAAAGTTGGCAGAGTCTGGATAAGTGGAGTATGCGACCCATATCAACCGATTGAGGAAGAATATGAGATTACCAGAAGGTGCCTTGAAGTTTTGCAAAGGAACGGATGGCCAGTCACAATCCAAACCAAGTCGCCTTTAGTCCTGAGAGATCTAGACCTGCTCAAAGATTTCGGGGAAATAGAAGTTGTTTTTAGTATTGGCACTGAAGACGAGGAACTCAGGTCAATCTTCGAGCCCAAGGCTTCACGGATTGAAGAGAGGATCAATGCCCTGAAGATTTTGCATAAAGAGGGTGTTAGAACGTACGCCATGATTGCTCCCATGTTGCCGAAGGCAGAGAACCTGCCGTCCCGACTTGAGGGTAAAGTGGATTATGTCGTCATCGACAAAATGAACTATCACTATGCCGACTGGGTCTACCGAAAGTATGGCTTGGAGGGCGCGAGGACGAATGAGTTCTTTGCTCAAAAAGGCACTGAGCTAGCTCACCTTTTTAGGATGAGGGGAATTTCATGTCAGCTAGTGTTCTAGAACCCAGCTGAACCCTTCCCCAAAACCAGATTGACAAGTGCTGAGATTTTGCTTAGGGTTGGTATTTGTTTGAAGTTGTTGAATTACGCTCTGACTAAGGGTTTTACTAGCTCAAACTCATATGTTGAGTTGCGAGCATAACATAGTGAAGACGGGGTATCTATATTTCCTACTGAAATATTTTGCTGATCATACAACAGTCTGGTTATAGGTCTAATTTCTGTAAGCCTACAGGGATCCAGACCAGCATCTTTCCTGGCTCACGGTTAGCCCAAGCAAAGTATGGTATAGCAGTAATCGGAAAGGGTTTTGATTTCGATTTTTGCCCCTTTTGGTAAATGTGATACAGTTTTCTTTTCCACTCAGATTTATCTCTCAGTAATCCTTTGCCTCGAAGCACTCCCATACCTCCTAGCAGATCAGGCTCAAAATGAAGAGAAAATGCTGTATCCGGGGAAAGCAGTATGTCAAAAATATCAACGCCTTGGTGGTCCGCTGCTTCGATACAGTAAGTGAGAGGTCCACGAGAAATTGCCAGTCGGCTATTGTTACTAGAATGAGGATGTGTCTCCAGGAAATCCACAGACATAGACAGATTCAACTGAACCTCATCTCCTTGCCTCCATATGCGACTAATCGGAAGATAGGAACCTGCTCGGACAGATTTCTCAACGTACTTACCATTCACTAAAACTTCTGCCTTCTTACACCAAGCTGGTATGCGCAGAAAAAGGGTAAAGAAAATTTCTGTATCAGGAGAAACTTTTATGTTGATATCTCCACTCCAAGGATAGTTAGTAATCTGGGTTAAGATCACCTTCCTTTCTTTGTCTATGTTAGTGGTCACCTTGCTTTCCCCATATAAGTGGACCCAAAGTCCTTCTCTGGAGATGCTGTAAAAGTAGCTTCCCAGGGAGGAAAGTAATCGTGCAATATTAGATGGGCAGCAAGCACACTTGAACCAGCTTTGCCGCCTGTAAGTTCCATCCGATTGCAAGGGGTTTTGATAGAAATATGTCTTTCCATTCAGAGAAATTCCGGAAAGGAATCCATTGTAAAGTACTCTTTCCATAGTATCGGCATATTTTGCTTCTCCGGTTAACTGAAGCATCCGATGATTCCAAAAAATATTTCCAATCGCAGCGCAGGTCTCCGCATAGGCTCTATCATTGGGAAGCTCATAATTTTTGCCGAAAGCTTCTCCTTCATGGCGACTTCCGATTCCTCCGGTTAGGTACATTTTTTTCTCAGTCATGTTCTTCCAGAGTCCTTCTAATGTATCCATCATGGCCTTGTCCTTTGTTTCCCTGTAAACATCAGCAGCCCCACTCATAAGGTAAACAGCACGAACAGCATGGCCTACAATGTCTTTTTGCTCGATAAATGGCAGATGGTCCTGACGGTACTCATCTCTTCCGGCAAAACCTTTTCCCCGCTCATCTATAAAAAATTTGGCTGTAGTAAGGTAGCGTTTTTTTCCAGTCAGCCAGTAAAGTTTCATTAAAGCAAGTTCAATTTCTTCGTGCCCTGGGGCTCCTCTTTTTTTATCAGAACCGAATGTCTGGCAAATAAGGTCAGCAAAACGAGTCGCAACATTTAAAAAAGATATTTTCCCTGTACTAACATGGTGGGCAACGGCTGCCTCAAAAAGATGACCTGCACAATAAAGCTCGTGTTTATTCTTTAAATCAGCAAAACGTTTTCTTTTCTTTAGGATAAAGTATGTATTAAGGTATCCATCTTCTTGTTGAGCGGCAGCTATCTTTTTTATTAGGTTTTCTACCTTATTTTCCAGTTTTCTGTTAGTAGGATGGGTTCCTAGTGAATAAGAGGCTGCTTCTAACCATTTATAAACGTCGGAATCGTTGAAAAAGAGGCCTTCAAACTCACCCTTTTTCTCGCCGGATGCCCGACGAAAATTATCTATGCGTCCGGTCTCTTCCATCTGCTCATATTGATGGTCTAAAGCTATTTCCCTATTGACTTGGAGACAAGTTCCCCAGAAACCACCCTCTATTTGGACATTCTTCCAACAAACAGGTTGTAAATAATGTTTAGACATGTTTCTCTCCTTTCCAAAAATCTACATTTTCAATCCTGTGAGAACAATCCCTCGGATAAAATAACGTTGAGCCATAAAGAATATAATAATCATTGGCAAAGTAACAAGCGTCGAGGCAGCCATAAGTAAATGCCATTGAGCTGAATACATACTCCTAAATTGTGCCAATCCTATGGCGAGGGTAAATTTATCCGGATCAGTAAGATACACCACCGGACCAAGAAGGTCATTCCACACTCCTATAAAGGTAAAGATGGCTACTACAACTAGGGCTGGTTTAGCTAAGGGAAGGATAACTGACCAATACACCCGCACAGGGCTGGCTCCATCAATATAAGCAGCTTCATCTAACTGAAAGGGGATAGTAAGAAAAAACTGGCGCAGGAGAAATATGTTGAATATCCCTCCTCCAAACCAAGCAGGTGCTATGAGGGGAGCAAAAGTGTTAACTCCTCTTAAATGTCTCCATAAGATGAAAGTGGGGATCAATGTCACCGCATAAGGCAGCATTAGGGAAGTTAATAATACTCCAAAGACTAAATCACGAGCATGCCAGCGAAGACGAGCAAAGCTGAATGCAGATAAAGTAGAGGTTAACAAAACTCCTCCTTCCACTCCAGCAACGATGAGCATCGTATTGATAAAATATCGAGCAAAGGGAACGACAGTAAGAGCTTCCGGATAATTTTGCCACCTGAACGGATTCGGAATCCATTCAGGTGGAAATATAAATATTTGCCCCATTTCCATAAAGGAACTCCGTATTAACCACACAAAAGGAATAGAGGCAATCGCGGCACCAGAGAATAGTAAGATGTAGACAAATATCTTGAATGCTCCTCTTCTCCCAAGACCCGCTTTTTTATTCATAATATCTATTTCCTTTTTTTCATCTCATAAAATACCCAATAGGAAGAGGATTTGAATACTATCAAAGTCAAACCCAGAATTGTCAGAAATAATATCCATGCCAATGCACAGGCGTATCCCATTTTTCCATAACGAAAGGCATTTAAGTACAGATAATATACAAAGAAAAGACTAGCGTTATTAGGACCACCATCTGTCATTACATAAGCCTGATTGAAAATCTGAAAACTTCCTATAATACCCATAACTAAGTTAAAGAAAATCACCGGCGTCATCATGGGAACAGTGATATGGCGGAATTTATCCCACCAGTTGCCACCATCGATTTCTATTGCTTCGAATAGAGAATTTGGAACACCCTGTAATCCTGCCAGAAAAATGAGCATAGTGCCTCCCATTGCCCATATACTCATTACAATAAACGAAGGAACTACCTGGACTTCATCATATATCCACATAAGCTGAGGTAATCCAAATATGGACAGGATATGATTTAATAAGCCAAAATTAGGGTTGAAGAGCCACAGCCAGAGTACAGCGCCGGCTACGGCAGGAACTACAGAAGGAAGATAATATACAGTTCTAAAAATTGACTGCCCTTTTACCTTTTGATTTAGAAGCATAGCTACAATAAAAGCAGCTATAATTACGAGGGGGATACTCCCGAGTGCATAATAGGTAGTTACGCCCAAGGATTTCTTAAATAGATTATCCCTACCAAACAGCTGAATATAGTTACCCAACCCAATAAATTCAGGACTTCCTACGATGGGCCAACGCGCAAGGCTCAAGATAAAACTTGCAATAGTAGGACCGGCAGTCCACAGGAAGAATCCCGTTATGACTGGTAAGGCAAATAAAATTCCCCATTTTGCTTCTGTCTTAGCTTGACCGTAACGACGACGCCTCAATATAATTCCACCTCCTTCTCAACCAGGTCCTGACTGAGAATAAGCTCTCAGTCAGGACCAAATACTTATGTTCAGACTTATTACCGATCAGTTCTTCCTTGCAGTAAAGGTTTCAGTTCTTCTGCAATTCTGCCAGCCGCTGTTTTCGCATCTTCTTTGCCTAACCATAAATTAGAGAATCCCTGTTCAATCATCCGTTGAACTTCATCCCAATTCTCTATATAGTAGGCAGGATACTGGCTGCCGTATTTAAGTAGATAATCCACTACAGCCTCTTTATACTCAGGTGGATGAGTCTGAGGATCGATCCATCTTTCCAATAGATCAGGCTCCTCATACCACTTAGTCTGAAGAGGCATCCATAGGCCAGAACGAAGAACAGGCAATACGGATTCAGCACTAGTAGTCCATTTATAGAGCTCCCAGGATTCCTTTTTGTGTTTTGTGTCAGAAAATATCACATTTGGAGATCCAAGCTCAACGCAAACCGGTTTCTTAAACACAGGAACTGGTGCTACTCCTAAGTTAAATCTTGCCTTAGCCAAATCCAACAGTGCCCACTGACCATCTACAGCCATGGCAACCTGTCCAGTTTGCATAGTGACGGCAAAGGAAGGAAATGCGGCAAGCTGAGTAGGAGTAGGTGCAACCTGATGTTTATTCATAAGGTCAGATAGTTTTTGTAACACTTCTATAGTCTCGGGGCTCTCAAGGAGTGGAGCAGTCACATCTTCGTTGAAAAATTCTCCTTCGTTGCTTCTTATGAATGGCAGAAGTGGACCTGCCCAGGTACTGAAAGCTACTCCAAAGGTCTTTCTACCTTTCTGTTCGCTAGTTAATTTCTTAGCCACATCCAGAAATTCATCCCACGTCCAAGCTTGATCGGCATTTGCTGGAGGATAAGATACGCCAGCTTGGTCAAAGATGTCCTTATTGTACCATAGTAGCATTACCTCTGCTGCCAAGTTTGTCCCTAAGGTTTTCTCTCCCTTATCGTACCAATACCAGGTCTCAGGTAATCTACTCTCGATGCTTACCTCCGGGTCTTCCTCCATAAATGGTATGAGATCCATTACCACTCCCATCCTTGCCCATGAAAGGGAAGGTCCCTCCGCTAACTGTGCGACATCGGGTGGTGTTCCACCAGCCACCATCGCACTGATTTTTTCTTGGTAATTAGCGGGAGTATAAATGGCCTTAACCTCTATGTTGGGATACACCTTTTCAAAATCCCGACACATCTTAAACTGGGCCTCTCTTTCCAAGGGACTTCCCCAGAACATGTAGGTCAACTGAACTTTTTCTGCAGCCCATGCTGACATTGAAATCGTAGCCAAAATAAGAATCCCTGCTGTAATCAAGCTATTTATTCCCCGTTTTAAATTTCTCATTTTACGCCTCCTTAAGACGTTTTTTATTTGGCATGGAAAAGTATCCACAAGAAACAGCTTTCTCGATCTTTCCCACTAGGTAACTTTCATTTCCCGCTAACGGCCTAATCTGTCTTTCCACCTCCCTTCGAGCCTCAATTTTAGCTTTTCTCTTACCAAAGACCTAACTTTATCTTATCCCAGGCCTAAAATACTCTCTCTTAGTTTCGCGGATTCATAAGCAAGGCCAAATACTGTTACTATCTTAATTGGCTCACGATTAGAAGTATGTCAAAAAGCGATTTTTTCATTTCTGATTCTACTCTAAGAAATTTCAGAAAAAAGTCAACAGATATAGAGACAACTGTCCCTTGTTAAACTAGCTTTCTGATGAGTTCCAGATAGTATGAATAATTATCAAAAGGAACATCTGGTGGCACAGAGTGGTCTATGCAAGGGAAATATCCGCTGGTAGAAAGAAGATAGGGTACTTTACTCATTACCTCTTTTTCGATATCCTTTTTGCCTCGTGAAAGTACTCTTTTGTCAATTCCACCGGCTATAATGAGATTCTTGCCGAATTTCTTTCTCATTCTTACTATATCCATTCCTGCCGCTACTTCATTGGGTAAAACTCCATTTATTCCACAGTCAAGCCATATAGGAATCAGTTCCCAGATATTACCATCTGAGTCGAGAGTAATGATATCCACACCCTTGGAATGAAGAAGCTCAACTATTCTCTTATAGTGCGGAACCATATATTCTTTAACAAAAGAGGGAGAAACCAATGAACCAGTCTTATAAGCCATGTGTTCCCAGAAGTAAGCAAAATCAAAGTCTATATCCTCTAATACCGGTTTTATAGTCTCTATTATGAAATACTCAAGATGTTCGTTGATTTCTTCTATTAAGGAGGGGTCATCACTCATCATATAGCTTAAGTTCTCAAGGCCTATCCAGTTTCTCATCCAGCCAAAGAAACTACCCACCGTAATACCCAAAGGATAACTTCTTTCTTTGTAGCGCTCTTTTTCTTCCTTCCACCAGAGGGGATATCTAGCTGGTGAATGTGGATTGAGTCGCTTTTTGTATTCTCGCCATGTTTTTCTATCTTTTACCGGATATTCTAGCCACTGGTCCATAGACAGTAGTCGGTGTTCTTTGTGCACTCTCTTTTTAGCACCGTCCCTATCCATTATTACCTTATGAGTAGCATTTTGTTCTAAGGTCTCTACACCGT
>WJOQ01000094.1 GCA_009618505.1 Clostridia bacterium
CGATGGTTTCCAGCTCCTTTATTACTTTCAGTTGATCCTGGGAAAGAGCCTTGCTAGGATATAGATAAAGGGCAGTAGCCTCTTTATCCTGATGTAATCTTTCAAAAACAGGAAGGTTAAAAGCAAGTGTTTTCCCCGAGGCGGTTGGGGTGGTGATAATAATATTCTTTCCTGCTCTCAAATTTTCTGTAGCTTCACATTGATGTTCATAGAGCTTAATCGCTTTTGTTAAAAGATAATTTGTGATATTAGCAGGGAAATCTTTCCTCAGTTTTCCATAGATGGGATTTTGTGAGGATAGAATTTCTATATGCTCGACTCGATCCCGATGACGAAGGCTCTTCTTAAGAGTCTCTATTACTTCTTCTATTCTTATTGCCATTCTTTATGTAACCTGGAAAAAATATTAGCAAGGGTGATTAAGTCCTGTTGGTTATGCTCGATTATGGGAATTAAAGGACCTATATTTTTGCTCCTGAGATATGTCTCATAGAATTCTGGAACTAAGGCACTGGGCACATCATCTTTTCTTTCTATGCCAAATAAATACTTTTCTAAGGTCGTTAATCTGCAATTGGGCAGCTCTTTCTTCCAGGCTCGTCGAGAGAAGTGAAGCATATCAAAATGCGGATTCCCAAGCTCGCCTTTCATTCTATAGTAAGCTAATCTTTCTTCTATGTAGGGTATATCGAAAGTACGTCCATTAAAAGTTAAGAAGACATTACTTTTATTTACATGGGACAGAAACCCTCTCAGAGCCGCTACTTCTTCCTTGATGTTCTGTAAGAAATACTGATGCGTTGATATATAATTAGCAGATACTTGCGCTACACCCAACAATATAATTGGCCTGCTGAAGAAGCCCATTGTTTCTATATCTAAGATGATGAAATCCTCTTTTTTCCAGAGACCAGAGGCGCAGAGCATTAAAGGATGAGACTTAGGAAACCATCTTCCAATCCAATTAATGACTTCACTCCTGTTGTTATTGATAGTCTCTAGAAACCTGGTACTCTCTGGACCAAAACGAGGATGTTGCCTGAGGTCCTCAATTGTTCTGTATCCTTCCTTTTTCAGGAAATACTCTCTTGCTCCTCCTATGCCGAAAATCAATTTTAAGTTGGAGAGAATCTTCTCTTTTACCTTTTCTGGATTAATAATGTTTATACTTATTTTTTCTTGATTTTCTATATGATAACAACTACCCTCTTCTGTCTTCAATCTTTCTCCTTGAATTGCCTCCTCTAGTAACACCCCTTTATATTTCTCCAGCAGTCTTCTTTTTAGCTCTTGCGCCTTCTGGTATTCTAAGCCAAAGAGGAAAGAAGGAATAAATTCTCTGTCAATTGTTTGCTCATCTTCTCTAATCTCATATTCCTTAACCCTGTCTATGCTTTTTCTCCATCTCCTGCCCATTCTACTAAAAACAGTTCTGTTATTTTCGTTACTTTCTGACATAACTCTTTTTCCTTATTCTAATGCAGGCTTGGCAATAAATTTCTTACTAATTCTACTGTCTCGGGGGTATTTAAGTTAAGAAAAGAGAGGAGGGAAGGGTCATATCTTTTTATCTTATTTTCTGGAATATACTTACATTTAACTTTAGAAAAGAAACTCTTTATTCTTAAGTCCTCATTCTCCAGGCAATTCTTTACCGCCGGGAGGCACCTTTTAGAATAAATAGCATGCAAAGGTTCTACAAAACCTCTCACCATGGGAATAACAGCATCACTACCATCGATTTCTGAGATTATGAATTTAAGTAAGTCTATATCTAAAAAGGGCATATCACAAGCGCAAAAAAAATTATACTCACTTTTTGAGTTTAAAAGCCCTGTATAGATTCCTCCCAGCGGCCCTTTTCCCGGAATCATATCGGCTAATATCCCCTCCTCGGAAAGTGGACAAATAAAATTAGAGTTACCTACGATAAGCACATCATCAAAGGTAACTCTTAGTTTTTCCAGAATTATTTCTATAACCTGTTTTCTACCAATTTTGAGCGAAGCTTTTCCCTCTCCCATGCGCTGGCTTTTCCCACCAGCAAGGACTATTCCTGTCATTTCAACTTATTTCTTACTGCCTTTGCAGTACTCCTGCTCATCAAGGATTCCCCCCCCCAAAAAA
>WJOQ01000276.1 GCA_009618505.1 Clostridia bacterium
TAGAGGTAAAAAGATCATTCTTTTTCTAAGCCGAATTAATTTCAAGAAAGGGTTAGATATTTTAGCTCGAGCATTTGGTGAGGTAGCTCGTAAGAGAGACGATGTCTATTTGGTATTAGCAGGACCGGACAATGAAGGATATGGGGCGAAGGTTAGAGCGTGGCTTCAGGAGGAGGGAGCCCTAGGGCGATCCATATTTACTGGAATGCTTTTAGGAGAGGAGAAGCTTGCTGCACTGAGGGACAGTGATATTTTTGTTCTCCCGTCTTACACCGAGAATTTTGGCATTGCTGTGGTGGAGGCCATGGCTTGTGGACTACCGGTGATCATTTCCAATAAGGTCAATATCTGGGGGGAAGTAAGCGAGGTCGGAGCTGGAATAATCACCGATTGTGACAGTCATCAAGTAGCAGAGACTATTGCGAGGCTGCTTGATGATCGGAATCTGAGAGAGGAAATGGGAGAAAGAGGGAAGAAACTAGTAGAAGAGAAATACACCTGGCCAGAAGTAGCGAAGGAGATGATAGAGGTATATGAGCAGATTCTCGATAGTCATAGGGCAAATCGATTCAGAGATTCTGAAAGGAAGTTAGATCATTGAAGACATTGTCCAATGTCCACAAATTGAAACTACGCCAGAAAGCCTACTTTAACCAGAAAGGTCTGTCCGACTTCGAAGTCACTCGTCCCCATGAGACTGGAAAGCTATATGAATTCCTTGTTGACTACAAGATGCGAACCATGGCCCAGCTAGTGGATGAATTCTTGGACGAAGCGAAGATTCTCAATGTATGTTGTGGTTCGGGGATGGAAGCAGAGTATTTTGCTAATTTGGGAGCGCGGGTGACTGGACTGGATATTTCACTGGGTGCTGTTAAGGGAGCGAGGATAAGATCGGAGCGATTTGATTTCGAACTAAAAACCCTGGTAGCTGACGCGGAGAGTTTACCTTTTAAGCCTGAAAGCTTTGACTTTGTGTTTACCCACGATGGGCTTCATCATCTTCCCCATCCTGAAAAAGGCATAGCAGAAATGGCAAGGGTTGCCAAGAGAGGTATCTTCTTTACCGAGCCAGCAGACGCTTCTATCACCAAGCTAGCGGTAAAGTTAGGATTCTCAACCAATTATGAGGAATCAGGTAATCTTGTTCAACGGCTCAACGTGTCCAGATTGGAGGTATTATTCGATCAACTTGGGCTGAGTTGGTCTCGATTCTTACGTTACGGGATGTGGTATGCTCACTACCCACCGAAATGGTTCTCCCTTTTCGAAAATGAGCTTTTATTTAATTTGTTTAAAACTTTCTTCCATTCAGGAAACAGCATGTTTGGAAGGTTTGGGAACAAGCTGGTAGCTGTGGCTTGGAAAGACAAGCAAAGACGGAAGAAGGATGAAAGTTAGAACGAAGATTGCCCATTAGGCAGTTAGAGGCATGATCTTCATGAAAGAATACTGAGGTTCCTGTGCATCCGAGCGGAAGTTACAGCACTGGAGGCTACGAGGATTTGTGCCAGGTAGCTTGCCCTGTCCCAGGAAGGTTGATAGGTGCCTTGCCAATAAGGATCGAGAACAGATTAAGACTATCCTTGGGCGAATGCTTACTGAGCGATAGATTAAGAGGTTAAGACTACGTTATGAATATCTTAGTGATGGGCATGAACTATGCCCCGGAGAAGACGGCGATAGGTCCTTTTACTAGCTGCCTCTGTGAGTACTTAGCAGATAGGGGGCACGAGGTAACAGTAGTTACGGCTTTTCCTCATTATCCTGAGTGGAGAATTCACGATGAATATCGGGGTAAGGTCTTCCTGCGTGAGCGTATAAATGGCATTGCGGTTTACCGCTCCTATGTCTATGTGCCCAGCAAACCAAACACACTACAGCGGATAGCCTACGATAGCTCCTTCAGTCTGTCGGCTTTTGTATCGGGCTTACTGGTTTGGGAAGTAGATGTCATCGTCTGCATTTCTCCTCCCTTGCAGTTAGGCTTGATGGCCTACATACTGGGCAAAATCAAAGGGGTCCCTTTTTTCTTTCACATCCAAGACCTTCTTCCCGATGCGGCGGTGAACGTCGGTATGCTCAAAGATAGGAGGCTTGTGGGTTTAGCCTATCGGTTAGAAGAATTTGTTTACCAGAAAGCGGCCGCAATCGGGGTGATCTCCTCAGGTTTTGCGAAGAATCTCTATTCCAAGGGGGTGCCCAAGTCTAAGGTGTACTACCTGCCTGACTGGATTGACATAGATTTCATCAAACCGCTGGATAGGAACAATATCTTTCGTAAGCAAAATAACCTCCATGAATCTGACTTCCTGGTAATGTATGCTGGGAATATCGGGAAAAAACAGGCGTTGGAGACGGTTTTGGATGCCGCTTCTATTTTGCGAAGGCAGAAGGATATTGTTTTCTTTATCGTTGGAGAGGGAGCTGGGAAGGCGGCTCTGGTGAACAAAGCTGAAGAGATGAACCTGTCCAACGTGCGTTTTTTCCCACTTCAACCTACAAGGATGCTTCCTTGCATGCTCTCCGCTGCTGACGTTTTGGTTCTTACGCAGCAGGCGGGAATCACCGATATCTGCCTGCCAAGCAAGCTTTTGACCAATATGGCAAGTGCTACGCCGATTGTTGCTGGTGTAAATGATGGAAGTGAGACCGCTAGAGCCATTCGTGACGCTGAAGCAGGTCTGGTGGTAGCACCGGAGAATGCTCAGGCAGTGGCGGGGGCTATTTTAAGATTACATAGTTCCTCTCAACTGAGAGAGGAGCTTGGCACTAATGGCAGAGCCTTCGTGAGTGAACATTTTGAGAAATCGAAGGTGCTAAAAAAGTTCGAAAGACTTCTACAGGCAATCGTACAAAATGGAAACTGTGAATAGCTTTAAAAGTTGGAAAGAGACTTTGTCCAAAGGAGTTAGCGTTTCTAATGTTTAAAGGATTTTTCAATTTCCGCCGTCAGATAGCTATTACTCTTGATATATCGGTTGCTATCAGCTCTTTTATTGCCGCCTACTTTATTAGATTACTCATTTTGAAGTTCATCCCTTTTGGGCAGCCAATTGAGTTGGGCAACTACTGGGAACTTATAGTGGTCATTGCCTTCTTATGGTGGTGGATATTCAGTTTGCAGGGAGCTTATGTTTTTGATAGATTTACTTCTCTTTCCCAAGAAATCAAAACAGTCTTCAAAACAGTCTTCTTTGGAACTCTCATTTTATTGAGTGGAGCATTCCTTTTAAAGATATACTTTCCAGCCAGAACTCTGATCGTAATCTTCGCCGGAGTGAATTTCTCTTTGCTGGTACTAGAAAAGACAGTAATTTACTATATAATAAGTGATTTAAAGAAACGGGGCTATCACAAAAAACCAGTAATCATTATAGGAACAGGAGAAAAGGCAAGGGAGTTTATGGAATCGATTAAAGACGGCCCTGGTGAGGAACTAGAAATTGTAGGATTCATAGGCGAAAAAGAGACAAATGTCGGCAATAGAGTCTATGGAGCCGATATCCTGGGAGATTTCCAGAACTTAAAGAAAGTTCTTCATCGCCATCCCATAGATGAAGTCATTTTTGCCTTATCCAAAGAAAATCTTAAGATTGGAGAAATGCTCAGGCTCTGTGAAGAAGAAGGAGTAACAACCAGTATCATCACTGATTTCCCTGTAAGTGCCAAGACTAATGTCCAGTTGAGGATGGCTCATAACCTGCCTCTTTTAACCTTAAGTAGAGTGCCTTATAGTCCGTGGCAGCTTTTCCTGAAGAGAATAACGGATATTGTTATCTCGGCATTAACATTAACTATCCTCTCGCCCCTTTTCTTAATTATCGCCGCACTAGTTAAATTTACTTCTGCAGGACCAGTCTTTTACCAGTGGGAAGTAGTTGGCTTTAACAAAAGACCCTTTAACAGTTGGAAGTTTCGTACTATGGTAGAAAATGCTGATGAGCTCAAAGCTAAACTATGGGATAAGAATGAGATGGCGGGACCGGTCTTTAAGATGAGAGATGACCCAAGGATAACCCGGGTAGGACGGGTATTAAGAAGATTTTCTCTGGATGAGTTACCCCAACTATATAGTGTTTTAAGGGGTGATATGAGTCTGGTTGGTCCTCGTCCTCCTTTAATAGGTGAGGTGAATCGTTTTGAGAGTTGGCAACGCAGAAAACTGAGCCTAAAGCCCGGACTTACCTGTCTCTGGCAGGTAAGTGGACGGAACGAGATTCGTGATTTTGATGATTGGGCAAAACTAGACCTGGAATATATTGATAATTGGTCCCTGTGGCTGGATCTAAAGATTTTCTTTAAGACTGTCTATGTAGTTTTAAGTGGTAGTGGACGTTGACGAAGATTGAGATTGCGGAGTTTATCCCGAGCGATAAAACCAAGGTTGCTTCGGCTTCGTCTCGCAATGACCAGCCGGAGATCTTTCTCGCAATGGGCATAATACTCAAAAAGTCTTGCTGGTGAAAATTGTAAACATACGATATTATTGAAGATAAACCTTGTTTTTCAACAGTTTCTTAAACTACTTTAAGAAAAGGACATCTGCAATCCCAAACGATACAGGAAGACCGGAAAACACAAACAAAGATTTCGGTGCAATCATTGCTAAGAAACCTCTATTTAAGGGTAAAAGCCGACTAAAGAATACATCGCGGGCTAACCCATAAGCATAAAAGTCACTACCTAAAGTGGTACTGTTATCTAAAAATAGCAACACTTTTTGAGTATTATGCCCGCAATGACGTAATTCGCTGGTACAGGAGAAATTGATTGAAAGTATTGGTAACCGGAGGAGCGGGCTTTATAGGCTCCCATACAGTAGATGCACTACTTGCCAGGGGTCATCGGGTAAGAATTATGGACAGCCTGGAGCCTTCAGTTCATTTGAAGGGCAGACCAGATTATATCCCTGAAAAAGCAGAGTTTATTTTAGGAGATGTTCGAGTCAAAACTGATTGGGAAAAAGCCTTAAAGGGAATAGATGTGGTCTTCCATTTTGCTGCCTACCAGGATTATCTGACCGACTTTTCCAAATTCTTTGAGGTGAATAGTCGGGGTACGGCACTTTTATACGAAGTAGCTGTAGAAAAAAAACTACCACTTAAGAAAGTGATAATTACCTCTTCCCAGGCTGTTTATGGTCAAGGCAAATACAAGTGCTCAGAGGACGGCATAGTATATCCTGGTCCCAGAAGTCTGGCTCAATTAAAAAGAGGCGATTGGGAACTAAGATGTCCAAAATGTGGTACAAAAATAAAGATGCAACTTACTAATGAATCAAGAGTTAATCCGGCAAATTCTTATGGAATATCTAAATATTCTCAAGAGTTAATCGGCTTGACTCTGGGAAAAAGATATAGCATACCAACCATATGCCTGAGATATTCAATTGTGCAAGGCGCAAGACAGTCTCCTTACAATCTTTACTCTGGAGCCCTGAGAGCATTTGCGGTAAGCATCCACTCTGGAAAAGAACCTCTCATCTATGAAGATGGAATGCAGCTCAGGGATTATGTCAATATTGAGGATGTAGTGAGGGCAAATCTTTTAGCTTTGGAAGATTCGAGAATGGATTATCAGGTTTATAATGTAGGAGGAGGGAAAAGCTACACCGTTTTGGAGTTAGCAGAGGCAGTAGTCGAAGCTTTTGAAAGAGATAGAGATCTTAAGATCTCTAGTAAATTTCGCCTCGGCGATACCAGGCATATTACTTCTGACATTTCCAAGTTGAAGACTCTGGGATGGCAGCCCATCAATTCTGTAGAAAAGAGCGTAGGTGACTATGTGGCCTGGCTAAGAGAAGAGAATATCGCCAGGGACGTCACAGAATCTGCCCAAAAAAAGATGAAAGAGTTAGAGGTAGTCCAAAGGATAAAGAACAAATAGCTCATGGCTGATAACTCAAGGATTAAAGAAAGAATTATTTTTTGTTGAGATATCTTAAAAAGAGAGCTTCTAGACACTAAAATAATCATTCCTTTGACTACAGCGTAGATATTAGCTATGGTTACTTCGTGTGAAGAACATTGATGAAAGAAATGGCACAAAACTTGCTTAAATTTCATAAAGAAAGAGAATCTTCTTCATTGTAAATTACTTCTTAGAAGCATCTTTTGAGGAAATCATATCTAGAGAACAAAAACTTACAAATATCTTGAGACAAAGATGATAATTACCCAGACGCCGCTAAGAATTAGCTTCTTTGGCGGTGGGACCGACTTTAAAGACTATTACCGCCTCGGCGAAGGCGGGGCTGTGTTGAGTACAGCCATTGACAAGTGTATTTATGTAATCATTAAAAAAAGGTTTGATGATAAAATATATATAAATTACTCTCGCAAGGAAATTATAGACAGTGTAGATGAAATTAGACATGATTTAGTGAGAGAAACTATGCGAAAAACTGGAATAGACAAGGGAGTTGAGATAACTACCTTGGCTGACGTTCCTTCGGAGGGTACCGGCTTAGGCTCCTCCGGCTCAGTTACGGTTGGACTCCTCAATACTTTTTACCTCTATCAGGTTCAGTCTCAGTCAGCCGCAATGCTGGCCCGGCAAGCCTGTGAGATAGAGATTGACATCTTAGAAAGACCCATTGGAAAGCAAGATCAATACAGTGCTGCTTTCGGTAATCTAAATCTGATAAAATTTAATCCGGACGACACAGTAATTCTACAGCACCTATCAATAGATGAGGAAGTAAAACG
Source organism: Clostridia bacterium (assembly GCA_009618505.1). Next base: position 6,711 of record WJOQ01000276.1, read on the forward strand.
AGAGCTAGAAGCCAATTTGATGCTTATTTATACAGGAATTACCAGAAGGTCGAGTGATATTCTCTCTGAACAAAAAAAGAACATCAAAGACAAAATAAGCGTCCTTAATGACATAAGAGATATGGTAGAAGAGGGAAAAGAATGCCTTATTAAAGGAAAACTAGATGAGTTTGGAAGGCTTCTTCACCAGGGGTGGGAACTAAAGAAAAAACTTGCCCAGGGAATAAACAATCCCCGAATTGAAGAGATTTACCAGGCTGCCCGCAAGGCCGGCGCTCTGGGAGGAAAAATCTCCGGAGCGGGAGGAGGCGGATTTTTACTTCTCTATTGTCCTGTCGAGCAGCAAAGCCAGGTAAGAAAAGCTTTAAGGAACTTAAGAGAACTACCTTTTCGTTTTGAAGAGGAAGGGACTAAAGCAATCTTTAATGTGAGGGAAGGATGAAAGGAAAAGATAGAATGAGTTTTGTTGAAGAATATCTAAGAGAATTAAAAGAAACTCTGGACAAATTACCTTACTCTCAGATTGAGAGAATTAAGGATATTTTGCTCGGGGCTTATAGGAAAGATAAGAAGGTTTTTATTATGGGAAACGGAGGAAGTGCAGCCACGGCCTCCCATTTTGCCTGTGACCTGGCAAAAGGAACCGCCGGGAAGGATGATTCCAGGAAAAGATTCAAGGTCATCGCCCTAACTGATAGTGTGCCCATCATTACCGCCTGGGCAAATGATACAGCCTACGAAAATATCTTCCTTGAGCAACTAAAGAGTCTATTGGATGCGGGAGATGTGGTAATTGCTATCAGCGGCAGTGGTAATTCAAAAAATGTCATCAAGGCAGTAGAATATGCTAACGCCCAGAAAGCTTTAACCATCGGATTAACAGGCTTTAGGGGAGGAAAACTAAAGGGCATGGTGCAAGAATGTTTGGTTGTGCCAAGTCACTCCCTGGAGCAAATTGAGGATGTGCACCTGATTCTGGAACATATTCTCTGTTCCTGGCTAAGAGC
>WJOQ01000093.1 GCA_009618505.1 Clostridia bacterium
TAGGGATAGGTCGAAAACTGGCAATCGTTTCTCGCGAGATAAGGTTTTTATTCATTTCCCTCTTCGCTTTTTTATTAGTTTCCTTCCTTTGTCCACTTTTTAATCGTATTTGCTACAACTTTCTGGACTTTATCCTCTGACATGAGCTCAATGCTGAGGGAAGCCGCCTCCTCGGCAATGGCCTCCAGGCCTTCAATAAATCTTGATTTACCCTCGAAAGCTTCGATATCCTTCCCGGCACGACTGACCTTTTCTTCAAACTCTTCAACAATTTTCCTAAAATCTCTTGATTCGAGCTCTTCATAAAAAAGGGCAAAGAGAAATGGATCCTCAAGACCTAGGATAGGGTAAAGCCTGTTAAAAGCCTCTCTTAACGCCTTCATGTCGTTACTCATTATTTCAGTCTCGTAAATTTTGTTCAGGGAGGAATGGTTCTTAAAAAAACTGAGCACATACTCATCAGGCTTCATTTCGATGCGCTCAGGATCAAGATAAACCTTCCAGGAGAGAATCTCCTTTTTCCACGCCGTGGCTCTTCTAATTCCCCAGATTAGAGCTGAGCTGAGAAGAGGAAAATGGAGATAGGATTTAAGAGGAAAAATTTTGGAGAGGAAGCTGATTCCTTTCTCGACTATTTTTTCAAGAGGCGTTTTCTTCATGAATTAAATATAAGCTATAAAACGACAAGATTGACAACTCCCCATCGCTAAAGCGAGGGGATTCTCCAACTTATACCGGTTACCGGCTTTCGTATTTGGAGTTCCTGCTTCGCTGTGGATACTATTGTTTCCACTCCACAGGCTATCACCGAATGTCCTTCGGCTAAGATATTTATGCTCGCGTTTAGGTCTGCGTTCTCATTATGTCCGCACTGGATGCATTGGAATTCTGCCTGTGTTTTTCTGTTTTCTTTTGCAATATGGCCGCAGATTCGGCATTTGGTGCTGGTATTCTTCGGAGATATAAGTATTAGCCTTCCACCCCTTAAGTCTAGTTTATAAGAGAGGTAGTTTTGGAATGTATACCAGCCCTGATCCAGGATGGAACGGTTTAGCTGGGATTTGAGTTTTACGTTCTTTCCTGGATTCTCTTTTGTCCCTTTTGCTGATCTGACCATTGCTTTGGTTTTTAGCCCTTCCATGACAATGAAGCTGTGGCTTTTGGCTAATTGTGTGGAAGTTTTATGCAGAAAGTCTTTGCGGACATTGGCAATATGATAATGGAGTTTTTCTATTTTTTGCTTTACCTTTCTCCAATTTGAGGAAAACTTGTTCTTTTTGGAGAGTTGTCTTTGTAGTTTAGCTAATCTTTTTAGGTTCTTCTTTAGAGGGGAGACTCCTTGTACAGCTTGCCCATCCGAGCATTGGGCAAATGTCTTTATTCCTCTGTCTATTCCTATCTGGGATTGCGGCATCTCTTTGGGTAGGGAAATACCTACTTCACAGTTAAAAGCTATATACCACTTTCCACATGTTTTCGATATGGTTACATGTTTAATTTTACCTTCAAGCTCTCTTGTTTTGGTGAAGCGAACTATGCCGAGTTTGGGGAGCTTAGCCTGGCCAACCTTTTTGGAGAGTTGGTTCATTAGGGTTATTCCCTGGGGGAGTCTGAATGAATCATGAATTCCTTTCTTCTTGAACTTAGGATAGCCTCTTCCCTGGAAGAAGTTCTTAAATGCCTGGCCTAAGTCTTTGTTCACCTGCTGGAGGGATTGGGAAGGAGGAATGGATAGCCAGTCGTGTTCTTTCTTCCACTCTGTCAGAAGATTATCTAGATCAAAGCGGGATATACTTTCTTTTTTCTTTTCCCAAAGTTCCTTCTTTACGGCCAAGCCCCTATTCCATACATAACGACATGATCCTGCTGTCTGACTGCAGAGGGATACTTGCTTTTGAGTCAATCGAAGTGGATATTTGAAGCTCTTTGAGATTATCATTGCCTTTGAGATGTCTTCTGGCTTTCTATGTACTGTTTGATCATAATTCCATGTTTTTATTACATACCATTTTGGTGCATAATACAACTACAAACTGCTGTTGCTCTGCGGTAAGCGCCTTATATCCCCATTGCTAAAGCAAGGGGCTTTACGGCGTTCTCTGGTAAGGT
>WJOQ01000091.1 GCA_009618505.1 Clostridia bacterium
GAAGATTTAGCGGATACTGCTTTTAGAACTGGTCGGATAACTGAATATGAATATTACCGGTTAATGATAGAAGATGAGAAGAAAGATTGGATCCGGTGTATTGCTCAAAAGAAATTTGAGATACAGGATTAATCTTGATAGAAAATTTTGCTCTTTGATAATTGAAGGTTTGGAAAAAAACGGTAATTGTGACAAAACATATCGAGAGGAATTTACGATTTGCTCTTTGAAAATTCTACCGAGGTCTTCGAGATATTTATCGAGATATGATTTTAAGGCTGAAAAATAGAGTTTGAAGGATAAAGTGATAAAAGACTACCATATAGCAATTACTCAAAGCCTTATAGATTCAGTCTTTCTCAGAAAAGAACTTAGAATAATATCACATACTAAGCAAAGAGTGATAAAAGACTTGACAAAAGTTTTCCTTGTTATATAATTAAGGCTGATTGTAATAATTATATACAGGAGAAAAAGAAGATGATCAAGACAAACAAGAAAGCAGGTCGAAAGCTGCCTAGATTCCTCAATGCAGAGGAGATTGACAGACTCAAGGAGATTCCCTTGCAGGATGAGGCTGCTGCCGGGAAACAACTAAGAGAGACAAAGAAAGCAGGATCTCAATGGATCAAGAGACTGAGGAATAAGATATTTAATGCCAAAAGGGACCAGGCTATCCTTGCGCTCTTCTACTCTTCAGGGATACGAATTGCAGAACTGGTTAATGTAGATGTAGGAGATCTTGATATGAGACGAAGCATAGTCAAAGTATTAGGCAAGGGTGGAGACGAGAGAGAAGGAGACTTAACCGGCAAAGCAATCAAGGCACTCAACAGATACCTCAAAGCTAGGCAATTCTGGAAAGGCAATAACAATCAAGCATTATTCCTCAACCGAACTGGTGACAGACTTCAAAGTAGAGATCTCCAAAGACGAGTTGAGGATTATGGAAGGAGAGCAGGGATCAAGGAGAAGGTAACTCCTCATATGCTAAGGCACTCAATAGCAACGCAACTCTTAGATAGTGGAATGGACATCAGAAGGATTCAAAGATTCTTAGGACATAAGAGACTGTCAAGCACAGAGATCTACACTCATATTACAACAACAAAGCAGAGAGAAGAGATTGAGAAGTATCATCCTGATAATAGAAAGTAGATCTAACTACCAGGCCCCGGAGGTAGGGGAATTGGGAGATTACCCGAGCCACATTACCCAGAATTAAGCTATTTTAGGGGTCAAATAGCCACATTTTACCCAGACCCTATATATAAACTCGAAAGGTAAGATAATGATGCAAAATACATTGGCTATTGAGGAAAAAAAACAATCAGTAGGTAAAAATTTAGTTCAGAGCAGAATTGAAGAAATATCTCAATTACATAGTGAAATTAAGACTTTATTCCTTAACAGTTTACAAAAGGCCATAAAAATAGGTGCTTTGTTAGAGGAACAGAAGAAAAGCCTATCCCACGGGGAATTTACCCCCTGGGTAATAGAAAATCTGCCTTTTGGGGAAAGAACTGCCCGCAATTACAGAATGATTTATAAAAAGAGGGAAATTCTAAATCGGCAAGCACTTTCCGATTTGAATAGTGCCTATATGCTTTTGACACAGCAAAGGAATGCAGGGGAAGAGAAAGAACAGGAAGAGAGACTTGAAGCAGAGAAAAAACAATATGAGTATGCACTACATCATCCTGAGGAAGTAGATATCGGTAAAGTAGAGTATGCAAAAAGCAAAGCGGGTTATAAAGTGAGAAGAAAGACAACAGGTGAATTCAGAGGATTATCTCTCATCAAAGAAGAATGCTCTGATCCTGAGTATCTTGAGCTGAAAAAAAATAGATTGCCTTTTACTGACCATATGGAATCAGCAATATCTGGTATAAAAGCTGCAATCAATTTTCTAAAAGGTGTTCAAAAAAAATATCCTGATCAGATTAAGACTGCTTATAGTTTTAGCATTGATGAGGGCAAAAAATGTCTATATCCCGAATTAGTGAAAGTTTGGCAAAGATTTGATCAGATAATGCAGAAAGTTGAGCAAAGCAAGGGATCGTGTTTAGAATCTAGTCGTCCCCAACCT
>WJOQ01000400.1 GCA_009618505.1 Clostridia bacterium
ATGATCCTTATACTACAAAAGTTGATGCAGGAATAGAGTTGGTTGGATTTCCTCAATTATTATCGGATTCAGACTTTATATCTATCCATGCTCCCTTAACCAGGGAAACAAGACATGTTTTTGGAGAAAATGAGCTAAGAGCTATGAAAAAAAGTGCTTATTTGATAAATACGGCCAGGGGCTCTATCATTAATGAGAAAGCTCTCTATAAAGCTCTTGAAGAGAAGTGGATTGCTGGAGCGGCTCTGGATGTTATGGAAAAGGAACCGCCTGACTGGAAAAACCCTCTCTTAGAGTTAAATAACCTCATTATCACACCTCACGTCTCTTTCTACTCAGAGGAGTCTTTTGTTGATTTGAAGACCAAAACGGCTGAAGCAGTGCTATCCGTCTTAAAAGGAGAACTGCCTGGAGCAATGGTCAATCCTCAGGTGATAAAGAAATAACTCTGCTCTCGAATATCTTCTCTCCCCTTTTTAGAGATTTCAATAAATATCAATAACTAAGTTTGACAATTGGCTTCAATTTGCTATTTTTAGGGCATAAGAATTTATATGTGCACCGAAGGAAATTCCTTAATCGTAAGTATATCGTATATCGAAAAGAAAGAAGTGCGTGAATCGTATCCGGTGAATAGCATTGTGGTGTGGGCCTTAAAGTTTTCTTACGAGATACGAGATACGAACAACGAGATACAAATACTGTCCTGAGATTTTTCTGGGAAAAAAGAGTTAAGCTATGGAGATAATTACCACCCATACCGGAACCGATTTTGATGCTTTAGCCTCTATGGTTGCGGCAAAAAAACTCTATCCAGAGGCGAAGCTCTCTCTCCCCGGGTCAGTAGCCAAAGAAGTAAAGCAGTTTATTTGCCTATATGGAAGTCTATTGGAGAATATCCCTTCAGAGGAAATTGATTTAGACAAAGTAAAACGATTGATTCTTGTGGATACACGCTGGCTCAACAGAATAGGTATTTTTAATCAACTTATCTCGCGCAAAGGAGTGGAGATTCATATTTATGACCACCATCCGCCTCATCCTGAAGATATAGAAGGTGAAGGGGGTATCTGCCAGGAAGTAGGAGCTACCACCAGCCTTCTTGTCTCTCTGATAAGAAAAAGAAGGATTTCCATTAGTCCAGCAGAAGCAACTCTTCTTCTCCTGGGTATTTACGAAGATACTGGCTCTTTAAGTTTTACTTCTACTACACCCCTGGATCTGGAGGCAGCAGCTTATCTACTTTCCCAGGGAGCAAACCTTGAATTAATCTCTAGTTTTCTTAATAGAGGATTAACAGAAAAACAGACTCTGCTGCTTGATGATTTTTTGAAAAAAGCCCAAACAAAGCTAATCAACGGGGTAGAAATAGTTGTAATAGTTACCGAGATAGATGAATTTATAGGAGGGCTCTCCCTTCCTCTGCATAAATTAATTGATTTAAAGAATCTAGAAGTGGTATTTGTTCTGATTAAATCAAAGGATAGAGTTTATCTTATGGCTCGCTCCCGTACGCCTTCTGTTAATGTAGGCGAGATTCTTTCTCCTTTTGGAGGAGGAGGACATAATTTTGCTGCTTCTGCTCTTATTAAGGGAGCAGACTCTAAAGAAATAGAGCAAAGGCTCAGCCAGGTGTTGAAAAACAGAATAAAACCTCGACTGACTATAGACAGAATAATGAGCCCTCCTGGAGAGACAGCTACTCCCCAAATGCTAGTCAAGGAAGCTCAGATTTTACTGAAGAAGCATAAGATAACATTTCTGCCAGTGGTGGAGAATAGTAAGGTGTTAGGAATGATTTCTCAAAAAAGAATAGACCGGTTGATAGCTCATAACTCTGGCAATGCTCCCTTGAAAAGCTATATCACCCCTAAAATTCTTACCTGTCCTCCTTTTATTTCTATCAAAAGAGCTCAAGAGTTAATGATGGAGGAAGAGGCAGGGGTACTTTTCGTATTGGAAGAAGATAAGTTAGTAGGGATTATTACGGGTTCTGATCTTCTGGATGCTTTTCATCAAAGAAGGGAGGACTCCCTAGAAGAAAATCTTGGCAGTCTCAAAGATTTATTAGAAAAAAAAGTTCCT